>CAZUHZ010000061.1:0-10388 GCA_964620895.1 uncultured Dysgonomonadaceae bacterium
AAAACATTTCCTAGCAGTAGAATCTGAGTTTTGTGACATAGAAGCAATATCCTAGCAGTAGGATTTAAGTTTTGTGTCATAGAAGCAAAATCCTAGCAGTAGGATTCGAGTTTTGTGTCATAGAAGCAATATCCTAGCGGTAGGATTTGAGTTCTGGGTCACTAAAACGATTTCCTAGTGATAGGATTTTGCAAATAAAGCAGTAAATTGAGGTGCTGCGAATACAATATGGGGTTAGTACTGACAAAAGATAATATTACACGTACGATTTGAGGTTCGAGGCATGAGTGGTAGAGACGCAATGATTTTTGTTTCAATTGTGTGTGTGGGGTGTGAGGTATCTGGTGTGGGATATATGGTATGCGGTTAAAAAATCTTCAAAACATTGGTATTTGCCCATTCAGGCCTTTAAAATAAATTTTGTTGTCAATTGCCTGCCCCATGAAATTAACAAACATATTTCATCAGAGTCAACTTTCAATTATCAATCCCCTCTTACCTCTTTATCAAACTAATAAACTCCTCCCGAGTTTTAGCCTCCTTAAATATTCCAGTGAAGTCTGATGTGATGGTTACAGAATTTTGCTTCTCCACTCCACGCATCTGCATGCACATATGTTGCGCTTCTATCACCACCATTACCCCCAATGGGTTGAGTGTGCTTTGAATGGCTTCTTTTATCTGCGTCGTAAGGCGCTCTTGCACCTGCAGGCGACGTGCATACAGGTCAACTACACGGGCTATCTTGCTCAACCCCGTGATGTATCCATTAGGAATATAGGCAACATGAGCCTTTCCAAAAAAAGGAATCATGTGATGTTCGCACAACGAATAGATATCTATGTCTTTCACAATTACCATTTGGCGGTAATTTTCTTTGAAGAGAGCCCCCAACAGAATATCTTTTGGGTCTTGGCTGTATCCTTGTGTTAAATATTGAATTGCTTTGGCAACACGTTCGGGTGTTTTTAGTAGCCCTTCGCGGTTAACATCTTCACCTAAGGTTTTAATTATCTCAGTGTAATGAGAAGCCATCTTGGATGTTTTCTCTGAATCGAAATCCATTTTATTGTTTTTTATGACGTTGGATATTATGTATAGCAATAGGGGTGCTACGCAAGTAAGGGTGTTTTTAAAAAGGAATCTTTACGGTGTCGGAAATGATATACATCTCTTTACCAAAACTAGGAAATTTATCCTTTATCTCCTCCAATAAAGCGTTTGCCTCTTGACGTGTTCTGAAATTACCTGCTCGTAAAATCCAACGGGGAGAGTTGAAGTAAACAACAGTCTCTAAGTCTTCGAAACTATCATTTATAAGCCTTTGCTTATTATAAGCCTCGTCTTTTGATTTACGCTGATCGTTTCCAGAGAACACTTGAATTTTATAGCCCCTCATCTTCATATACTGGGTGGTTCCATCTTCTGAAGTGAAGACAGGAAGATTTGATGCAGCTGGTTTTGCAAGAATACCTTCGATGGCTTCATCTTGATAGACCATAACATTCCCTTGAGAGGGACGATGTGTGTTGAGCTCTTTGATGATGGTGTTTTTGTTTTGTATGTGGCTGGTTGAAGCTGGTTGTTGAGCAGAAACAAGAAGTGTGTGACAAAACAGCGAGATTAAAAACAAATATGAGACAGACTTGACATTCATAGAGGTATGTTTTTTTCAAAAAATAAAAAAAGAACTACCGCACTTACAGCGGTAATTCTATCTATTTTTTTATGATTGATTAATTGAATGCTTCAATTATTGGCAAGAACTTATCAGCTTCTAATGATGCACCACCAATGAGTCCACCATCAACATCTGGGTTTGAAAACAGTTCTTTGGCATTGCCAGCATTACAGCTACCACCATATAGGATTGAGGTGTTGTCTGCAACTTCTTTACCATATTTATCAGCAATTGTTTTGCGAATAAAAGCATGTATCTCTTGTGCTTGATCGGCAGAAGCAGTTTTGCCTGTACCAATAGCCCAAACGGGTTCGTAAGCTACAACCAATTTGCTAAAATCTTCTTTTGATAAATCAAATAGAGAGTCTTTTATTTGTGCAGCTACAACATCGAAGTGTTTGCCAGCTTCACGCTCTTCCAATACTTCGCCTACACAGAATATAGGAGTTAGTTTGTTGGCTAAAGCCAATTCTACTTTCTCTTTCAACAACTCTGCTGTTTCGTTGTAATATGCACGACGCTCGCTGTGACCCAATATCACATGGTTTGCACCTGTAGATGCAACCATAGCTGCTGATATTTCGCCTGTATATGCTCCAGACTCTTTGTTGGCACAGTTTTGTGCAGCAACATGAACCACGGTTCCTTCTAGATTTTTAGCCACATCGCTAAGATGGATATAAGGAGTGCCAACTACCACTTCGCAATTTACAGTTTTGCCTTTTAGCAACTCTTTCAAATCACTGCTCAGTTGTAATCCCTCTTGTAGGGTTTTATTCATTTTCCAATTTCCAGCTACAATCTTTTTTCTCATTGTTTTTTATTTATAATAGTTATAAAAATGACTTTTCTGAAAAAGTCAGTTAATTTCTTATTTATATATTTTGTGTTTTTTAGTATCGTACCATTTAACAACCAACAAAGGTATCACAAATATAGCACATATTATCAACAAACTAGCTAAAGAATTGTTGTTGGGCAAACTATTTTCACCCAGTTTTATTTGGGTTATTATTTCATCTAGTTGTGATACACTTGGCAGGTTTCTACTACTCCACTTATCTACAATCATTCCCTCATTCAATAGCAGTAGCCCTGGATTTGATCGTACAATGGTTTTCAGTGTAAGTTCGTCCATCATCGCATAGCTTAGGGTAGGACTTCCCCATCGCTTGTGCCATTGTTGAATGCTTTTTGCATCGGATGAGGTAACAATATGCAAATCGATATTGTTGTTTGTTGCATAATGGGCTAGGTCAACTATTTGTGCCATAGCTTTTTGGTTGGCTTCATTCAAAGATAGTGATACTACAAACAGGCTGAAGGGCATGGAAAGCACATCGTGGGTTATATCGCCACTCTCTACAAATGCTCCATCAATGTCTTCAATGTAGGCTAATAGATGAAAATCATCAATCAGCGGTTGCTCTCCTTCTTTGATTAATTTTGATTTATAATCAACAAATGTCCAAGTGGAATCTTCCCAAGGAAAATTGTCTTCTGTAAATTCCTTCTCCAGTCCATCTTTTTCGTAAATATAGATATTTTCGTAAACATCGCCTTTACTTACGTCATCTTCCATCTGTTCTGGAATATTTACACCCACTTTGTATGGTCTGAAATCTATAATGGGTATATATAATATATTATAGAGACAAAACAGTAAGGAGAACAAAAACACAAACCCTACAACCAGGTTTTTAGTTTTATTTGTAAAAAGGGGTTTTATCCTCTTGTGATATACCAATAAAAATATCGCAAAAGCGATTAGAACTATATTTTTGTAAAAGGTAGCCCAGTTGCTTATCACCAAAGCATCGCCAAAGCAACCACAATCTTCCACTGGATTTGCAAGAGCTATATAAAGTGTCAAAGGGGTCATTACCGCCATCAAAAGCACAGCAAAAGAGGTCGCAGTTTTACGATAAAGACCCAATAAAATGAGAACACCTAGCAAGAACTCGAGTAGAATTAAAGCTATTGCAAAAGTAAGTGCTAAAGGGATAAATAGGGTAAGTTGAAAAGAAATTAAATAGTCTTCTATTTTATAGACAAACCCAATTGGATCTACAGCTTTCACAAAACCTGAGAAAACAAAGGTGATGCCCAAAAGAATACGAGCCGTTGCTACTATAAAATTTATAAGCCTATCTTTTGCTCTCATACGTTTATCAAGCTTCACCAAAGTGTAGTTTAATCAATCCAAAGAGGGCATAGTTTATCATATCTTGGTAGTTTGCGTCGATGCCTTCAGATACCAAAGCTTTACCCTCGTTATTCTCAATTTCTTTAGTTCTATAGAGTTTCATCAAAATCAGATCAGTGTAAGAACTTACTCGCATAAGGCGCCAAGCCTCATCGTAATCATGATTTTTGGCATACATCAACTCTTTTGATATTGTTATATGTTTGTCATACAATTCAAGAGTTTTTTCGATAGATAAATCTGCAGTTTCTGCAAACCCAAGCTCCAACTGAATCAGCCCAATGACTCCATAATTGACTATTGCTATAAATTCTGAGAATATATCTTCGTCTATCTTACTCTCTTTTTTCATTTCGATAGAGCGTATCCGTTTTGCTTTAATCAATATCTGGTCGGTTACAGACTCACCACGAAGTATTCTCCATGCCGGACCATAATCTTTTAGTTTATCACTAAAAAGTTTCCTGCAAATTGCAATTACCTCATCAAACTGATTTTTTGTAACATCCATTTTTTACACAAATATAAAGTTCTTATTCTGCTTATGATAGTATGCAAAGGTAGATAAAAAAAGAAAAAGGTGCAAAACTATTCGTCTTGCACCCTCACTTTATGTTTTTATCTACTACAATGCTTTTTTACAATACTCGAATTGTTCCACCTATTTTGAGTGTTGTACGAGTAGTTATATTGTTGAGATTACACAAACTCCTCAACGATACACCATGTCTTTGGGCTATTGCTCCTAATGTATCGCCACTTTTAATGGTGTAATACTTTGCATCTCCACTACTTTCAGCACTAGCCGTTTCTTTAGGATTGACAACTAAAGTTCTACCAATTCTCAATGTTGTGGTTTTAGACATATTGTTGAGAGCACACAGCTGATCGATGGTTACACCATATTTTCTAGCAATTCTTTCTAGCGTATCGCCTCTTCTTATTGTATGACTCGACACATTGCCCGAAACAAACTTATTGTTGTCTCTATTGGTTGCTTCTACATAATTAACAGTACCTGTTCGTTTTACAACCCTACTGCTCAGTGTGGTTTTCTTAAAACTATCGTTTGAAACAAGATATGTATCGCGGTGACAAATATTGTTTTCAAAGTCTATAATAAAATTAGGGTCAATTGGTTTACCCAAGAAACGTGTTTCGAAATGCAGATGTGAACCAAATGAACGTCCTGTATTGCCAGCCAATCCAATTGGATCGCCCGACATGACAAAGTCATTTTCTTCAACTAAGAATTTTGATAAATGCCCATAAACAGTTTCTAAACCATTGATATGACGAATAACGATATAATAACCATAGCCTCCTCTATTGTATCGTTTTACACGTATTTTTCCGTCAAATGCAGCATAAAGCGTATCTCCTGTTTGAGCTTTAATATCAATACCATAATGATATCTGCGACTTCCTCTACGACCAAAATTAGAAGTAACATGTCCCTTTACAGGCATTGTGAAGTCTCTTAAATCAATCTTGAACTCCGAGGGAGTGTCAACTGCTGTTCCATAAGCATCAACCTTGTCGTGCACCCATATACCACCATACAAGTCATCAACAGGAATTGCATCAATGTCTATTGCTTCTCGCTCGTTCATGGCATCCTCTAAAACAGAGATATCCATTTTTAGTTTAAAACCATCTGCAAATAGTTGATTATCTTCAGAATAATCAGCTCCATGAGCTTGCTTGTATTGCAATTTTGCTCTTGGCTTTTCGGGTTGGTCTTTAGTTCCATCCTCTTGAGAAAAAGCTGTGGTTGATAAGAACAAGCAACCTGTAAATGCAAACAGCTTAATTCCCGATATTATTTTTTGAAACGCCATATATTATTTTTTAAATAGATAAGGTTATTATTCCTCTATATTCCTCTATTTTATTTTTTAATTTTCAAAGTTCATCATTTGCATACAAGTGAGGGAAAAGCAGAGGCTCATAATCAAATATTTCGTCTTTCTTAAAAAAACGGTCCAATTCAATAAGAGCATTTTCGGGAGAGTCAGAAGTATGCACTATATTTTCTTGTACACTCATACTGTAGTCGCCCCTAATAGTTCCGGGCTGTGCATTACGTCCATTAGTTGTTCCACTCATATTTCTTACAACCTCAACAGCATCTATACCTTTCAACGCCACCGCAAATATTGGAGTTACTTGCATCGAATCTTTTATTCTTTTAAAAAAGGGCTTTTGTAATAGGTGAGCATAATGAATTTTGAGCAACTCATCGCTCAAAGTCATCATTTTAAAACCAACTATCTGCAATCCTTTTTTTTCAAAACGTGAGATAACCTCTCCTACAAGACTTCTTTGTATTGCGGAAGGTTTGATAAGTACTAAAGTTTTCTGCATAAAATAATATGATGAAATTGTTCTTCTAACAAACTAGAATAAGAACTTTTTTCCTAATAATCTACCAAAGTAAACTTTTTCATCCTACTTCTCCAAATTTTAGAGCATGTAAATTCAACTAGTAAAAGCAGATAAATATCAAAAGCATCTCAAATAAGGAATAACTCATTGATTATGTAGAAGATGCACAAAACATGCTATAAAACATGCTTTTCGTTTATTAACATAATAAAGCAATGTTTACAATATCACAGATGCACCTTAGCGGTCATCCATTGACATCTACTAAAGCATCAGAGGATGAAAGAATACAAAGCATGGTATCAATAAAGTGCAGGTATTGATAAGCCCGAAAAGAATAACATTGAAATCTATGATTTTATTCTATTAAGCACACGGATTGCAAATTCGCGCGAGCGGAAAACTCATAATTTCTCTCTACCATTGATTCTCAATTCAATCATTGGTACTCCACACAAAACTCCTACATCAAAAAAAACACTTATACACAAATCTGATAATATGCAATAAATACGACTTAGATGTCTCTCCTTATTTGTGAAATATATCATTTTCATGTATCTTTGTGTTCTTGAAAAGAATAGTGATAACTAATAGAACAACAATAGCATGTTTGAGAATTTAAGTGATAGATTAGAACGATCGTTTAAGATATTAAAAGGGCAAGGTAGGATTACAGAAGTAAATGTTGCTGAAACATTGAAAGATGTTCGTAGAGCATTGCTCGAAGCAGACGTTAACTTTAAGACCGCAAAAGATTTTACCGACACAGTAAAAGAGAAAGCACTTGGTCAAGACGTACTCACAGCTCTGAAACCTCATCAACTGATGGTGAAGATTGTGCAAGATGAGTTGGCTCAACTAATGGGAGGATCGGCAGTAGATATTGACATCAAAGGTTCGCCTGCTGTTATACTTATGTCGGGGCTACAGGGTTCAGGTAAAACCACCTTTTCGGGCAAGTTAGCCCAAATGTTGAAATCTAAAAGAGGAAAGAATCCATTGCTTACAGCAGCAGACGTTTACCGACCTGCAGCTATTGAGCAGCTTAAAATACTTGGAGAGCAGATAGGTGTATCTGTATATGCAGAAGAGGAGAACAAAGACCCTGTTAAAATTGCAAAGAACGCCATCAAATATGCCAAGCAACATGGTCACGACCTTGTAATTATTGACACTGCAGGACGACTGGCTATTGATGAAGTGATGATGAATGAGATTTCGGCCATCAAGGATGCTGTCAACCCCAATGAGATTCTATTTGTAGTGGATGCCATGACTGGGCAAGATGCTGTGAATACAGCAAAAGAGTTTAACGAACGCTTAAACTTTGATGGTGTAGTTCTTACAAAACTTGATGGTGACACTCGTGGTGGCGCAGCACTATCAATTCGCTCGGTTGTAGATAAACCAATTAAATTTGTTGGTACAGGCGAGAAGCTAGATGCACTAGATGTGTTCCACCCAGACCGTATGGCCGACCGTATTTTAGGGATGGGTGATATTGTTTCTCTGGTGGAGAAAGCTCAAGAACAATACGATGAACAAGCGGCACGTCGCTTGCAAAAGAGAATTGCAAAGAACCAATTTGATTTTGATGACTTTATTGGTCAAATACAGCAAATCAAAAAAATGGGTAATCTGAAAGACCTTGCTGCAATGATTCCTGGTGTAGGAAAGCAGATAAAAGACCTAGATATAGATGATGATGCATTTAAGGGTATTGAAGCTATTATCTACTCTATGACACCCGAAGAACGCGCAACGCCACAAGTGTTAAATGGGTCAAGACGTCAACGTATTGCAAAAGGTAGTGGCACTACAGTGCAAGAGGTGAACAAACTAATAAAACAGTTTGACGAAACACGCAAAATGATGCGCATGATGACAACAGGTGGTGGAAGAGCCGCTGCTATGCGCAATATGAAAATGAGATAATCAAAAAAAACATACCCACAATACATTCTCAACCATTACAACCACACACTATGCAATTAATAGACGGTAAAGCCACTTCGGCTGAAATAAAAAAAGAGATTGCCAAAGAAGTTGAGCAAATAAAAGCTGCAGGAGGCAAAACTCCTCACTTAGCTGCAATTCTTGTTGGTAATGATGGTGGAAGTGAAACCTATGTTGCCAATAAAGTAAAATCGTGCAAACAAGTTGGGTTTGAATCTACACTTATCCGCTTCGATGACGATGTGACAGAAGAAGAACTACTAAATGCAGTAGAAAAATTGAATAACAACCCCGACGTTGATGGTTTTATTGTTCAACTACCTCTTCCCAAGCATATATCGGAAGACAAGGTTATAGAAGCTATTGACTACCACAAAGATGTTGATGGATTTCACCCTGTCAATGTAGGACGCATGTCCTTAGGGTTGCCTTGTTTCCTTTCAGCTACCCCCTCGGGCATACTAGAGTTGCTCAAACGATACGAAATAGAGACAGAGGGGAAACATTGTGTAATTTTAGGTCGTAGCAACATTGTAGGCAAACCTGCAGCTATGCTCATGATGCAAAAAAGCATTCCTGGCAATGCCACAGTAACAGTATGCCATAGCCGCACCAAAAACATAAAAGACTTTTGTCTGCAAGCAGATATAATTATTGCAGCTATGGGGGTGCCAGAATTTTTGAAAGGCGATATGGTGAAAGAGGGTGCTGTGGTAATAGATGTTGGCACAACTCGTGTTCCATCTACTGAAACCAAATCAGGATTCAGACTAAAAGGTGATGTTGCTTTTGATGAAGTAGCTCCAAAATGCTCATACATCACTCCAGTTCCTGGAGGTGTGGGACCGATGACTATTGTATCGCTGCTCAAAAACACACTATTGGCAGGTAAAAAAAAGGTCTATAAATAAATGCACAAACACTATTTATTAGCGTTACTCTCTTTTTCTTTGGCAGCAGCAGTTGCTCAAGAAAAGAGAGTAACGCTAATTTTTGCTGGCGATGCTATGCAGCACACACCCCAAATAGTGGCAGCAAAAACAGATAGTGGATACAACTACCAGCCAGTTTTTAAACTAATCGAAGACAAAATAGCAAATGCTGATATAGCTGGTGTAAACCTTGAAACTACATTTGGAGGACCTCCTTACACTGGCTACCCCCTTTTTAGCTCTCCTAAAGAATATGCAACTGCTTTACACAATGCAGGATTCAATATATTCTTCACTGCCAACAACCATGCCCTAGACAGTGGTAAAAAAGGATTGCAACAAACCATCAAAGCCATCAAAGATTTGGGTGCGAAACAGACAGGCACTTTTACATCAAAAGAGGAACGATTACTCCTCTATCCTCTTATGCTTATCAAAAATGGCATCCGTATAGCTTTTCTCAACTACACTTACGGAACGAATGGACTTAAAGCACAAAAACCAAACATTGTAAACCTGATTGACACCATCACTATCAAACAAGACATTGTTGCTACCAAAAAGCTACAACCCGATATTATAATTGCAGTAATGCATTGGGGCGAAGAGTATCACACACAACCATCAGCCCAACAAAAATCGATAGCCCAATTTCTTTTCAACAATAATGTGCGCATTATCATTGGTCACCATCCACATGTGGTGCAGCCCATACAGACATTCACACAAAATGACAGTATTACCCACACTGTATTCTATTCGCTTGGCAATTTCGTATCTAACCAACGCAAACCAAACAGAGATGGAGGCATGTTAGCAGAAATAGTGTTGAGCAAAACTAGCAACAATGCTCCCGTTACCATACAATCAGTTGATTATTCTCTTGTGTGGACACACAAATACTTTGTAGGTGGAAAGCCAGTCTATCGTATTCTGCCTGTATCAAAAGATTCAACCAATCAAACAACTACTTATACAGATAGCTATAATCTACAGCCTGGTGAACAATGGGCTATGAGTAGCTTTGTAAAATCTGCTATCGAAACTGTTGAAAGAGGACTTTAGAGGTTTAAATTAAAAGGCAAGGTCTAAGACGCTACCTTTGCAGTGCTTGAATAGTAACCACTTCATCTAAAAGCAACCGCTAGTTACCTTATATCACACACCTTACAAGAGACGCCTACTGCAAAATAAAACAACTTTATCATCAGAGCCACATTAT
>CAZUHZ010000062.1:0-10304 GCA_964620895.1 uncultured Dysgonomonadaceae bacterium
TATTGACTTGACACAACCTCCGTTTGACGAAATGGTTCCAGCTACTTATGTAACTTTCAAAAAAGATGGTATTTACTCAAGCGAAGGCATTCTGGGCGAAGGCACAGGCGAATATACCACTAAGGACAAAACAATTACAGTTGCAACTGGTGAAAATAAAGAAGACAAAATAAGCTTTGAGATGACTTCTCTTGTTGCAGAAACAGCAAAAATTAAAATTAATGCAAAGTCTTTAGATTTACCTATAATACCAGAAGAATTAGAAGAGGTAACAGTAGTATTGACCAAGCAAAAAGAAGAAAAATAAGAACAACATATCAGATAATAGATAAGTGCCTCTTTGATGCACTATTTAGTGTCTGCCAGAAAACTGCTGCTTTTTGAGTCTTTGATAAGAAAACGTCAAAGACAAGGCTTTCGAAGTTTTTGAAATTAAGGAGTTTACTTTAGTAAATGACTGTTTCAAAAACGAGAGTAACGTAGTATTTGGCGTTTTCTTGCTAAGACTGTCTAAAGAATATATTCTTTTTAAAGCGAGTAAAAGTAGAAATACTTTTCTCGCTTTTTTGTTTTAATATATCAATGTGGGAAACACCCTACGAACATTGTCAGCAATTTGCGCAGCAAACTCTTCTACATCTTGGTTCAAGGCATCGGCTATTTGTTGATAAACATCGCTAATGCTCATTTCGCTTTCATCAGTTTCGCAGAAAAGAGACTCTTTGGGGATGAACTCTAGCGAATCGACATTGAACTTGTCGCCTAACGAGAACAAAAATCCTTCCCTTGCCATCTGTTGTGTAATCTGAGGATTGCCCCTAAACCCATGAATAATCCAGGGTTGTGTTGGCTTTGCATCTTTGCGAATGTGATAGAGCTGCTCCCACGCTTTAACAGCATGAATGATGAGGGGCTTTTTCAGTTGTTCCGAAAGCTCTATATGACGCTTGAGTACGGGGGTTTGGATACTGAAAGATGGACCCTTTATTTTATCCAACCCTGTTTCTCCAATTGCAATGATGCGAGGATCGGCAGCAACTTCGAAAAGATATCTCAATTGAGCATCACTATCTTCGGCATACCACGGATGGATTCCACACGAAAAGCTGTGACGCTGATAACTAACCCTAGCTACCTCAAACTCTAACGGATAAACATTTAATATACAAGAATGATGAGGGGCATCATTGTCTTCTAAAAGAATTTGGTGGGTGTGAATATCAAATAGCTTCATAGTTATTGATAATAGGTTTGCAAACGAAAGGTATTATAATTCTGCGAAAGCAAAGATATGGATATCAAGGTGATAAACATTCTTTTATTGTAAGTATTATGGCACAGGGTCGTATCCACTTCCGCCCCATGGATGGCAACGCCCTATTCTCTTGGCTGCTAAGAAGCCACCTTTAAGGGGTCCATGTTTCTTGATAGCTTCGATGGCATATTTTGAGCAGGTAGGAGTATATCGACACGTGGCTGGTAAAAGCGGAGAAATAGCGTATCGATACACAACAATGGGAGCTATCAACACCTTACCTCCTATTTTACTTAGCTTGCTCACTATTTTCTGTTTTATTGATACGAATTGCAATTTGCTTTAATGCTTTCTGCATTGATTTTTGCACCTCTTCGTAATCTGACAAGGTGTCTTTTACATATACGAAAGCTATATCCAACGACTGTTCGCCGAGGTTTATATCGTAAATCATCTCTTTGTTGAGTCTATACGACTCACGTATCAACCGCTTGATGCGGTTGCGATGTACAGCTTTCTTTATTCTTTTCTTGGGCACAGTTACCAATATAGAACATTTGGTTACTGTGCTTTGTTCACGTTGCAGATAGACAACCCTGAGGGGGTAACTAATAAAACTTTTGCCCGATGCAAAGATAGCATCTACGCGTTTAGACCCTATCACACGTTCGCATTTCTCAAATGTATATCTCTCTTCACTATTCATCATATCGAAACAAAGCTAAGATACAAAAGATGTACTTCTGTATGATATTAAGAGTGTGTGCGATTTATGGTGACTTTCTTTCATTGTTTTGTATAAAAACAGGATGAAACAGAAGAGAGCAGCAAAAATCTTTTTGATAAAGATACCACAAAGTATGAAGGTGCTAGCTATACTTTTTGTGATTTTGAGTCAAATACAAATCGAGTGCTGCAGTCATTGAAGGCACTTCGGGGGTAGGTGCTTCGATGTCAACTGTAATTCCTAAATCTTTGAGTGTATCAGCCGTCAATTTGCCAAAGCATCCTATAGCCATATGATTATCAACAAAATCTGGGAAATTTTTCATCAACGATGACACCCCAAGAGGACTAAAGAAGATGAGCAAATCGTAATCCAATTTTTCTCCTTCTTCAAAATCGTTACTCACCGTGCGATACATGACACTTTTGGTGTAATTTAGCTTTTTCTTTTCCAAAAAGCTAGCTACATCATTTTTATGTTGTTCCGATACAGGAAACAGTATCTTTTCTTTGTTGTGTTTTGCAAAGGCACTTGCTAGACCTTCTATCTTACCTGTTTTGCTAAAAAATATTTTACGCTTACGGTAAACAATATATTTTTGCAGATAAAGGGCTGTTGTTTCTGAATTACAAAAATACTTCATATCGTCGGGCATAGTGATGCGCAACTCTTCAGAAATGGAAAAGAAATGGTCGATTGCTGTGCGTGAGGTAAAAACAATAGCAGTGAAATCTAAAATCTGAACACGCTGCTGTTTAAACTCTTTGATAGGCAAAGCTTCGACCTTAATAAAAGGACGAAAAGTTATCTCTACCTGATGTTTTTCAGCAATTTCATAATAGGGAGACTTGTCATTGCTTGGTTTTGGCTGTGAAACAAGTATCTTTTTTATTTTCGAACTCATATAATGCTTATGGGTAAATAATAATAGTATAATTTAATTGTTCTAAACAACTGCCTTATACAACAATAAATAGGGTATTATTTCAAAGCTGCAAAGATAGACAAAAAAATAGAAACTACCAATGTCAGCTTTTTTGAAAAAAACAAACGACTGTATAAAAACTGCTATGCGACCAACAATAAACACCACCAAAAGCAAAGGCAACACATACAATCTTGTCTCGGGAATGTAGATATAAGCAAATATAGGCATGAAACTAACAATGCCAGTAAGGTAAATAACACTAAGGTAGGTGTTGATAAGAGTTTTTATATTTCGCTTCGAAAAAACACTTCCAATAAACCTGTAGAATAGATATTTGAGTAAAACAAACAGAGAAATAGCAGCAAATATCAATGAAAATAGAATTAGGTAATCATAGTTGCTATAATATAGGCTAGATTGCTGAACGCCAAAGTAGAAGAAAAGAATGGAAAAGATGATGAAAGTTTGAAATAAATAAAAAAAAGTGCTCCAAAAATCAAATGTTGTGGTTAGCTTGTTGTCATATCTATTATTGATAGTGCCTAAACTAATCATATATCGAATGTCGCCAAAGAATGCCAATCCACTGCTTTTAAAAACTAACGCAGAGAAAACAAACAAAAGAGTGAATACTAAAAACACAACACCACCAACTTGTTGGATAAATGGACGCGCCAATCCTTCTACACCTAAAAAAACAACCTCCTGCCCTACTCTATCGATATCGTAGAACAACTTTGAGGAATCTAACGGCAGAAACTCGTAAGAAAAGAAGTCGTTTGCGGGAATAGAGTCTATACTCGCCACAATATTCTTCTTTAAGATTAAAGGAATAGAATCGGTGTTATGCGACAATAAATTAATCACTTATTGATTCTCTTAAAATAGTTAGTTACTCGAATAGGTTATGCTTTATCTTCAAACTTCGTTAGATGCGAAAATGTTGCTGTTTCTTTTCTTATTTCATCAATTGCCTCTTCTGGTGTATCCACTACTCGCCACATATCACGATAGCGTTCGTGCATAAACTGCTGTTCAATCATATTGTCGAACATTGCCAATAGTTTGCTGTAATAGTTGTTGGTGTTGAGAATAACAATGGGATGTTTGTATAAGCCCAACTGCTTCCATGTAATTATCTCCAACAACTCTTCCAACGTGCCTACCCCACCTGGCAATGCAATGACAGCATTGGAGAGGTCAGCCATTTTCTGTTTGCGTTCGTGCATAGTAACTGTCACAATCTTCTCGGACAACTTTGAATGTCCCCAACCCGAATCGACCATAAATTTAGGAATCACGCCCTTCACTTTTCCTTTGTGTTGCAACACCGAATCGATAACTGCACCCATCAATCCCAAGTTGCCGCCTCCATTGATACAAGTCATGTTGTTTTTAGCAAGCAACTCGCCTAAACGAGTTGCTGCATCTATATATATTGGGTCAATTGCTGCGCTTGAAGCGCTATATACTACTACACCAAAATCATTGGTGGCAAATGAGGAGTTTGTATTGTTGATCATATCTACTATTTAACTTCTTAACACTGTGTTTATTCGTCGTTAGTGCAAGTCTCTGACTTTTACTGACAAATGGGCACAGGTCGGAAACCTGCGCCAGCCAAACACCTATTTAATACCGAAAGCTTCTTTTATTTTGTCCACAAAGTCCAACTTCTCCCATGTAAAGAGTTCCACTTCCATCTCTATAGGTTCGTCCATATAGCGCGACTTAAAAATTTTTGTTACCACCTTTGGTTCCCTTCCCATATGACCATACGAAGCAGTTTCAAGATAGATAGGGTTTAACAGTTTTAAGCGTCGCTCTATTGCTTTTGGTCGCATATCAAACAACTCTTTTACTTTTTGGGCAATAGCAACATCTGAAATACCCAATGGCGACTTGCCATAAGTATCTACAAATATACTCATAGGTTCTGCTACACCAATAGCATAAGACACTTGTATCAACACTTCGGGTGAAACACCAGCTGCAACAAGGTTTTTTGCAATATGTCGCGATGCATAAGCTGCCGAACGATCTACTTTGGAGGGGTCTTTGCCCGAAAATGCTCCGCCGCCATGCGATGCTTTACCACCATAAGTGTCAACAACTATTTTACGCCCAGTGAGGCCAGTATCGCCATGAGGTCCCCCAATAACAAACTTACCTGTAGGATTTACATGATATATAATCTTGTCGTTAAACAAAGAGTAAATCTCTTTCTTGTGTGCATATTTCTCTTTCACCCTTGGCACAAGTATCTCTATTACATCTTGTCTTATTTTGTCTTGCATCTTTTGGTCTGCAGCATCTATAGCATCTTGGCTGTTACCTTCGGGTCTCTCAAACTCATCGTGCTGTGTAGATAGCACTATGGTGTGAATACTAAGGGGAGTACCATCTTCCTCGTACTCAATGGTAACTTGCGATTTTGCATCGGGACGAAGGTAAGGCATCAAATGCAATTCGTTTTTGCGAATATACGCCAATTCTAACAATAGTGCATGACTCAAATCAAGAGGCAACGGCATATAATTGTCGGTTTCGTTAGTGGCGTAGCCAAACATCATTCCTTGGTCGCCCGCACCTTGATTCATGGGGTCGTCTCTCGAAACTCCCCTATTAATATCGTCAGACTGTTCGTGAATGCTAGAAAACACACCACACGACTCGGCTTCAAAACGATAAGCACTTTTTGTATAACCTATATCAGCAATTACTTTGCGCGCCACTTCCGACACATCGACATAAGCTTTTGATTTTACCTCACCAGCCAATATAACTTGACCAGTTGTAACTAATGTTTCGCAAGCAACTTTTGAATTGCTATCGTATGCTAAGAATTCGTCTAATAGTGCATCCGAAATTTGATCGGCTACTTTATCTGGGTGCCCTTCTGATACAGATTCTGAAGTGAATAGATAACTCATACTCTTTATTATTTAAAATGAAACAAACAACAAGGTGAGTGAGAAAAAAAAGGGCGTGCGGAAGAAATGCAGTATGGTTTTTAGCATTTTTTTCTGTGGTTGCAAGCTATTCAAATCTTTCCACCTTGTTTTGAAAGTGTAAAGATAAAAATAATATATCATATTGATATAACTATCATGAGTGAACTTGTATTTTTAACAGCGCATTAACGATGCAACCAAAAAGATATATATATTGTTAAAAGGACTTATAAAAGATAACAACCTATTTATATTGCTTATTTTTGTCAGCAATTAAAACCAAGAACAATTACAATATGCCCTCTTCTTCTTTCTACAGACTGATGGTTTTCTCAATCCTAGCAGTGCTCTTGGCATCGTGTGGAGTGAAGAAGAGTGCGGTGTCACACCAAACCAAATCGGCACAAAACGATGTTGTGGAATACGGAAAAAAATATTTGAACACCCCCTATCGTTATGGTGGCAATGGACCTAATTCGTTTGACTGCTCTGGCTATACTTCATTTGTATTCCGTAAGTTTGGTTACAAACTAAACGCTAGCTCGGCTGGACAAGCACGCCAAGGCGAAGCCATAACTAATATAAAAGATTTGGAAGTTGGCGATTTAGTCTTCTTTGAAGGAAACAGACGCAATGGTAGCGTTGGACATGTTGGCATTGTAAGCGACATCCATAGAAATGGAAGATTCAGATTTATTCATGCCTCAACCAGCAATGGGGTAATCATATCTTCGTCGGAAGAGCCCTATTACAAAGCACGGTACTTGCGTGGTGGAAGAGTTATAAAAGATATACCGAAAAAGCAAGCAGAAGCCACAACAGAAAAGAGTGTAATGGTAGAAAACAACTATATAAAAGCACAAGAGCACGTTGTATATAAAGAGACTGCCGACGGTTTTATTGCAATAAACACTGCAACGGGCAAGCCACTCGAAGGCGAACAAGCTGTTTCGACTGAGCAACCATCCAAACATGTGAAGAAAAAAGAAGAAGAGGAGAAAGAGAAAAAGAAGCGTAGCGAAATACGTCAAACCGCTATAACAGCTACTGAGGAAACACTTGTGACAGCACCAAGCAAAGCTACTCACAAAGTAAAACCAGGCGAGACACTCTACTCAATTGCTAAAAAGCACAATTGCTCGGTGGAGCAGTTAAAGAGATGGAATCCTGAGATTGAAAACAATGTGATTCAAGCAGGCGATGAATTGGATATTTATCAATAAGACGGTGCTAACCGCTACCCTATATTACTTACTTTCATTCCAATAATAACTATCGGCATATATTCGTTGTCCAAATATGGCTGTACCAACACGCACCATGGTAGAACCCTCTTCAATAGCAAACTCTAGGTCGTGGCTCATGCCCATCGACAACTCGTTCATTTCTACTCTTGGTAAATTCAAAGCCGCAATCTGTTGCTGTATATCTTTCAATAGCTTAAAACAAACACGCACCTTTGCCTCTTCGGCACTAAACAATCCAATAGTCATCAATCCCTTTATGTGAATATTGGGTAGCTTGGCAACTTGTTTTGTCAACTCAATCGCATTTTCGGGTGCTACTCCAAATTTGCTCTCTTCGTTGGATGTGTTTACTTGTATAAATACATCAATCTCTTTCTTCTCAAACTCAAGTCGTGCTTGTAGCTTCTCTGCCAAATCTAACCTATCGACTGATTGAATACAAGTAACATCATAACGTAACAGCTCTTTTATCTTGTTGGTTTGCAAATGACCAATAAAATGTTTTTGATGTGGCACATCAAGCAAATCGTTGTACTTGCTTTTTAGCTCCTGCGCCCTATTTTCGCCAATAAGGTGCTCTCCCGATTCAAGAGCTATCTTTATATTTTCGGATGAAACAGTCTTTGTAGCCAATAGCAATTTCACCTCTTCAGGATTTCTACCAGCGCCAAGCGCAGCTTCAGCTATTCGTTTTCTAATTTGGACTATATTTTCTATTATGTGGTTCATAGGGTTGTTGTTTAATACGATGCTAGTTAATGCCTGCTGGGAAACACCTTGTTTTTAGTCTTTGATAAGAAAAGGGCAAGGACAAGGCTTTCGAAGTTTTTGAAATTAAGGAACTGACGAACGAAGTAAGAGCAGAGACAAAGCTCGCTTTGACTATGCCTTACAAGGAGCAAGAAGACAAAGTCAGTTTACATAAGTAAATGACTGTTTCAAAAACGAGAGTAACGCAGTATTTGCAGTTTTCTTGTAAAGACTAATTGCAAATATACTTAATTGATATAGATCAAGTACATAAATAAAACAAAAACAGAGGACTTAACGTTCAAAGGAGATGTGAGCCACTTGCCACATCCTTTATTTTTGTGTATTTTTACGCACTGAAAATTCAAAACAATCAAAACTAAAACAATATGATAACTGCAGACCAACTAAAAGATGTGTTGGAGCGCGTGCATGCGCTGAGGGGGTACCTTTGACATTGATGCCCGAACCATTCAATTAGAAGAAGAAGAACTTCGCTCACAATCGCCCGACTTTTGGGACGACTCAAAAGCAGCCGAGCAGAAGATGAGGGTGATAAAAAGTCTCAAATCGTGGATCAACGGATACGACGAAGTAAAAAACCTATCCGATGAACTAGAGTTGGCTTTCGACTTTGTGAAAGATGAAATAATAACCGAAGAAGAGGTAGATAAACTGTACGAACGGACGCTACACAAGATTGAGGACTTAGAGCTTAAAAACATGCTCCGACAAGAAGAAGACCAACTAGGAGCTGTGTTGAAAGTAAACGCTGGAGCAGGTGGAACTGAAAGCCAAGACTGGGCAGCAATGCTAGTAAGAATGTACCAACGCTGGTGCGAAGACCATAACTACAAAGTAACTGTTACTAACTGGCAAGATGGAGACGATGCAGGCATCAAAACCGTTACCATGCAAGTGGAGGGCGACCTTGCCTACGGATTCCTCAAGAGTGAAAATGGTGTGCATCGCCTTGTGCGTGTATCGCCCTTCAATGCACAAGGAAAACGAATGACTTCGTTTGCATCTGTGTTTGTAGTGCCACTAGTAGATGATAGTATCGAGATAAATGTGGACTTATCAAGTATCACTTGGGACACTTTCCGTTCGTCGGGAGCGGGTGGTCAGCACGTAAATAAAGTAGAATCGGGGGTGCGTTTGCACTACACCCACGTAGATGAAGACACGGGCGAAGAACAAGAAATTGCCATCGAAAACACCGAAGGTCGCTCACAACAAAACAACAGAGAAAATGCTATACGCTTGCTGAAATCGCAACTATACGAAATAGAGTTAGATAAGCGTCGTAGGGCACAAGCGGTCATCGAATCGGGCAAGAAGAAAATTGAATGGGGTTCGCAAATACGTAGTTACGTCTTCGACGACAGGCGTGTGAAAGACCACCGCACCAATCATCAAACATCGGATGTGCCAGGTGTGATGGATGGCGATATCGATGATTTCATCAAAGCCTATTTGATGGAGTTTGGCGGTGATACCGCCTCATAAATTATAACAAAAGGGAATAACAGACATTAGTAGAACAAGATTTAAATACACGTGACAATATGAAAGTAGGAATAATACAACAAGCTAACACAGCTAATATAGAAGAGAACATTGAGAAACTATCAGCATCTGTTCGCTCACTTGCACAGCAAGGGGCAGAGCTAATTGTGATGCAGGAGATACACAATGGTTTGTATTTTTGTCAAACAGAAGACACTGATGTTTTTGACCAAGGCGAAACTATTCCTGGTCCATCTACCAATACGTTTGGTGCATTGGCAAAGGAGTTGAAAGTTGTAATTGTGCTATCGTTGTTTGAAAAGCGTGCCCCTGGATTATACCACAACACTGCTGTGGTAATGGAAAAGGATGGAAGTATTGCTGGTAAATACAGGAAGATGCACATTCCCGATGACCCTGCCTACTACGAAAAATTCTACTTCACGCCTGGTGATATGGGTTTCGAGCCTATCGACACATCAGTTGGGCGTTTAGGCTTGCTCATTTGCTGGGATCAATGGTATCCCGAGGCAGCTCGATTGATGGCATTGGCTGGTGCAGAGGTGCTGATTTACCCAACAGCTATTGGCTGGGAGTCGAGCGACACTGAAGATGAGAAGCAGCGTCAGTTGGATGCTTGGGTTACCATACAACGCAGTCATGCCGTAGCTAACGGCTTGCCCATGATATCGGTAAACCGCACTGGCTATGAACCCGACCCATCGGGTCAGACCAATGGTATTACCTTTTGGGGAAATAGCTTTGTGTGCGGACCACAGGGAGAATTGCTTTACACAGCACCTCATCACGAGGATGTAAACCACATTGTGGAGATAGACAAAACTCGCACAGAAAATGTGCGCCGCTGGTGGCCCTTTTTCCGTGATCGCCGCATTGATGCGTATGATGCGCTGACGAAGAGGTATATTGATTA
>CAZUHZ010000063.1:0-10086 GCA_964620895.1 uncultured Dysgonomonadaceae bacterium
CGCGACCCTAACCTTGGCAAGGTTATGCTCTACCACTGAGCTACTTTCGCAATTGTTTGTTTTGTTGGTGTATTAAACTCGTTTGTTTAATTTTAAAGCTTGCCAAGGTTAGTTTTTATTGTCTAATCCTTTGGGGCAAGGTTATGCTCTACCACTGAGCTACTTTCGCATTTTTTGCAGTAAAAGTTCAAATACTGCGTTATTCTCGTTTTCAAAACAGCCATTTACTCTCTATCGCTTGAGCTATTTCTAAAATTGAGTTGCAAAGATATAATGAACTTTTGATTTAACAAAATAATAAAATCAAAAATTGAGGTATTCTACTATTTCTGACAAGTACTTTCGGTCTATTTCGTCGAATTGACCCAATTGATCGCTATCGACATCCAACACAGCAACCACTTCACTGTTTCTAACAATAGGAATTACAATTTCTGATTGCGAAAAAGAGCTACACGCAATATGACCTGGAAACAGATTGACATCGTCAACAATAATAGCTTTCTTGTCTCTCCACGATGCTCCACAAACCCCTTTGCCATAAGCAATGCGTGTACATGCAATAGGACCTTGAAAAGGACCTAACACCAACTGATTGCTTTTTACTATGTAGAATCCTACCCAAAAGAAATTGAATGCTTCTTTTAGAGCAGCCGCCACATTGGCTAAATTTGCTATCAGGTCAGTCTCTCCTTCTATCAAAGACTTTATTTGAGGTGTGAGCGAAATATAGATGTCTTCCTTACTCATACCATCTTTCTCTGAAAACATTAATTGTTCTGCCATAGTTTGTTTTTCCTTGCTATAGAATCCACTTATAAAACACCCTTTTCTGAAGGTGACCCAAGACTTACATGCAAATATAATACTTCAATTTCGATTAATAAAAAAAAGCCACCCTGCATTTCTACAAAGTGACTTTTTATATTAATCTGTTATATCATAGCTATTATTGAGCTTGCTCTTGTGCTTCTTGTACCATCTTAGCATTAGGGAAGATAAACACTTCGACCCTTCTGTTTTGGCTTCTACCAGCAACCGTGCTGTTGTCAGCAATAGGTTGTGACGAACCAAACCCTTGAGATTCTACTCTTGAACCAGCAACTCCTTTTGAAAGCAGGTAGTTGTAAACCGATTCAGCACGTTTTTGAGACAAAGGATTATTAATAGCATCGCTACCAGTACTATCTGTATGACCATAGATTTTTACATCTGTGTCGGGGTTGTTTTGTAGTGAAGTAGCAAATTTATCTAATGATGTGCGTGATACTGCATTTAGTGTACTTGAGTTGGTAGCAAATAGAATACCCGATTCGAAAGTTACTTTAATAGCTTCTCCTTCGTTCACAGACTCAACCTGAGCACCTTCAATAGCCTCTAGCTCAGCTTTTTGCTTATCCATTTTGTTTCCAATAATAGCACCAGTTGTACCTCCAAGCACTGCGCCAATTCCTGCTCCCCAAGCTGCACCCTTGCCTCCACCAATAATGGCACCTACCCCGGCACCTACTCCAGCACCAGCACCAGCACCAATTCCACCACCTTTAACTGTGTTGCTTGCACCACAACTCGATAGGATTAAAACGCCACTCAAAAGTATAGCGGCAAATAATGATAAATGTTTCATAATTTAGTAATATTTTCTGTTAGTTATTTGTTTGTTAGTTATTTGTAATGTTTTTATTCGTCATCTTCGTCGTCATCACCATCATCAAGTGCTTCGCAATAAGCTAACTCACCTGATATCACAGCTTCAACCATTTCGATAGTCAAACCCTTAATTTTGGCTGACTTTGAGTTTTTAAAGACATAGTCGGCAAGTTCATCCTCATCAATATCAATGTCATCATCGGCATCCTCAGCCAAAAAACCCATCTCCTCATAATATTCATAAATAAGATCGACAAGATAATTGATGTCGTCGTTACTTAATCGGTCCTTAAAATCATCTGGCATACAACTCTGAATAAATTCTGCAGAGTCGTCCTCATCATAAGCTAAACCCATATCTTTCTCAATCATAATGAATTTTGTTAAATTGTAAAATAGTGTACATTGTTAAAACAAGAAAATGTGAAATAAGTTCATTAATTAACCCGCATTATTAATATATCAATTAAAAACCAGAACTAAATGAGTAGTTCTGGTTTTTTTGTCTTATAGTATCTGCATCTCTGCAAATATATTTATCTTCTTTTCTTAGCATTTTGCTTAGCTTGTTGTCTTGCTTGTTGTTCTTGCATCTTCTGAGCCTCGGCTAATCGAGCCATAAATCCAGATTTTTTCTTAGGTTTACGTTTATTAGCTTCTAATTGAGCAAGCAGCTTTTCTTCGTTTACAAACTTACGGAAAGAGAGTGTAAGAATAATTGTAATCAATGTTGAAATGAAATAGTAATAAGTCAATCCAGAGGGATATGAGTTGAAGAAAAACAACATCATGAAAGACATCATATAGGGCATATATTTCATTGCTGACATTTGTTGCGCCCCACCACCACTTGCATCCATATTAAATTTAGCATAAATGATGTTTGTTGATGTCATCAACAAGGTGAATAAACTCAAGTGATTGCCCAAATATTTTGAAATAAAAGGAATGTTGGCTCCCCATGTTATTATTGCATCATAAGCAGACAAATCGTCAGCCCAAAGGAAACTTTGTTGACGCAGCTCAATAGCAGACGGGAAGAACCAAAATAGAGCAATGAGGATAGGAGATTGCAATAACATTGGCAAACATCCACTCATTGGGCTTGCACCAGCTTTGCTATAAAGTTCCATAGTAGCTTTTTGTCGCTCCATGGCTTTATCTTCACCTGGATATTTAGCTTCAATCTTTTCTACTTGAGGTTTCAACACGCGCATTTTGGCAGTTGATTTGTACGACTTAAATGTCAATGGTGCTATAATCAACTTCACTATAAGTGTCAGCAAGAATATAATCAATCCCATGTTCAATCCCATAGATAGGAAGAAATTGAAAATAGGTATTACAAAATATTTATTTATCCAGCTCAGCCAATTCCAACCAAGATTTACCATCTTCTCTAAATGGAGGCGTTCATGTTTATCTAAGTCTTTGTTAAGGGCTTTCATAGATGTATAGTGAACAGGACCTAGATAGTATTGAAATCCAGCGAAAAGCTCTCCCGACTTATCAACAGAAACAGGCGCCCAAATTTCGGCAGTATAATCTTTCACATACTCATCTTCGTCTATACTCTTTGTAGATAGTATAGTGTTGGTAAAAGGTTTATCGGCAATAAATGTAGAGGTAAAGAACTGACCTTTGTATGCAAACCAATGAACTGGATCGCTATACTCCTCTTTCTTGTCTTTGGTTTCCGACATTTTCTTTACATCCAACCCAGCATATTTGTAATAAATGGTTGTATATCTACTCTCAAACTTACGCCCTTTCTCTTGCTGACGCAATTTTTGGTCCCAATTGAGGCGGAAGTTTTGAAGACTTTCGGCATGCAATTCGCTTGCCATACCATTTACTTTGATATCAAAATCGATAAGGTAGCCAGTTTCGGGAAGGGTATATACAAAATCGATATACTGATCATTTGTATAGCCCAAACGCATAGTTAACGATGCTCCATCTTCCGACAAGATGGGGGCAAACGTTTCAGTTTCGGTGTTCAGCCTTACACTTCTCTTGTTGAAAAGCTCTAAATTGAACCTAGCTTCGTCGCCTTTGAAAAGAAACAACGTATCTTTATCATACCTTTTAAACTCTTTCAGCTCCGCTGAATGCAACCATCCACCTTTGGTAGATACTATCAAACGAATATCTTCGTTTTCGATAGTTACAAATTCTTCTATATCACCACTATCTACAGACGATGCAAAAGCAGTTGTAGCAGTGTCAACAACAGCTACGCTCTCTTCTTGTGGCTCTACAGTAATAGTAGTAGTATCTTCTGAAATAGAGGTTTCTTTACCAGCAAAAAAATCGGCAAGCACACTCGTTTCACTGGCATCACTATCGTCTATTTCTGATAGCTGCTCAGCTTGCAGTTTGGCTCGCTCATATTCTACTTGCTGTATTGAATCTTGCAATCTTTTACGTTCACGCAATTGTTCTTCGTTTGGTTTTTGTGTAACCATAAAAACAATCATCACAACTGCGATGAGAAGAAAGCCAGTAATAGTATTTTTATCCATTTGTACTTTATATTGCAACTATACTATTAGATATAGTGCTATTCTTTATTTAACTCTTTATTATTATTAATTGCTGCCGACACAAAACTCATAAACAGCGGGTTGGGTGAGATAACAGTGCTGTTATACTCTGGATGGAACTGTGTGCCAACAAACCATTTCAACTGAGGAACCTCTATTATTTCAACCAAATCGGATTCGGGATTAGAACCAGTAAACGACATGCCTTTTTTCTCAAACTGCTCTTTGTATTTGTTGTTAAATTCATAACGATGGCGATGTCTCTCTTGAATCAATTTCTTACCATATGCTTTATGTGCAATGGAGTCTTTCACCAACAAACAATCGTAAGTACCAAGTCGCATCGATTTTCCCATACTAGTAATGCTTTTTTGATCTTCCATCAAGTCAATTACTTTATAGGGAGCTTTGGAGTCCATTTCAGTAGAGTTTGCTTCTATCAGCTTTAAAACATTGCGCGCATACTCTATAATCATACACTGCATGCCCAAACCAATACCAAAAGTAGGAATATTATTTTTGCGAGCATAAGTTACCGTTGTAAATTTACCTTCCACTCCTCGTTGTCCAAATCCTGGTGCAATTACAATACCGTCGGCACCGTGAAGCAACTCTTCAACATTCTCTGGTGTGATTTCTTCCGATTGAATAGCTTCGAAATCTAAATCCCTATTGTTGTAAATGGCTGCTTGCGACAAAGATTCGTTTATAGACTTATATGCATCGGGCAGTTCTGCATATTTGCCCACTAGTTTGATAACAACCTTTTCTGTAGCATTGCGTCTTTTTTCAAGAAAACTTGTCCACGGTCCCAGTTCAGGCTTATCGCCAATGGGCATATCCATTTTTCTAAGTACTACCTCGTCCATCGATTGCTCTCTCATCATAAGAGGAACTTCATATATGGTAGGCACATCAATTGATTGCAACACTGCTTCACGCTGAACATTACAAAAAAGTGCTACTTTATGCAAGATTTCGTCATTCAGGTCCTTCTCTGTTCTCAACACCAACATATCTGGTTGTATTCCTTGAGACTGTAGTTCCTTCACAGAGTGTTGTGTAGGTTTGGTTTTCAACTCGCCAGCGGCAGCAATATACGGAACATAAGTAAGATGAATAACCAAGCTTTTGTTTCCCAGCTCCCAACGCAATTGACGCACACTTTCTAAGAAAGGCAATGACTCAATATCACCAACAGTGCCACCTATTTCTGTAATCACAAAGTCGAACTTATTTTTAATGCCCAACTGCTTCACATTCCTTTTTATCTCATCGGTTATGTGTGGCACCACTTGCACTGTCTTGCCCAAGTAGTCGCCCTTGCGTTCTTTGTTTATTACATTCTGATATATCCTACCAGTAGTAATATTATTCTCCTTAGTTGTTTGAATATTTAAGAATCGCTCGTAATGACCCAAGTCTAAATCAGCTTCATGCCCATCTACTGTAACATAACACTCGCCATGTTCGTAAGGATTGAGCGTTCCTGGATCGACATTTATGTATGGATCAAATTTTTGAATGGTTACTTTATAACCCCTCGATTGTAATAGTTTGCCAAGCGAAGCTGCAATTATCCCTTTTCCTAAAGAAGAAACAACACCGCCTGTAACGAAAATATATCTTGTATCAGCCACAATAAAGAATTTTAGCGCATTTTTTTTAAAAATGCAAATGTACAAAAAAAACAACAACCCTTCCTACTTTTAACTAGGATTAGAAAGTTGATTAGCACTTAAATGTTAAAACGAGAAGTAAGACACCCCCAATATTAATTTTTCCACCACACTTTTCAACTGTCCCACCCCTCCATTAGCTGGTCGTGTGGAAGTTCTATCAATTTCATATTCTCGCATTTCACTATTTTGCCAGGGAAATTTTGAACAATCGAATAGTTGTGCGTGGACATTATTACAGCCGCTTCGTTTTTTGAAATTGAGTGCAACAGCGTTAAAATTTCATCACCCGTTTCAGGGTCTAAGTTTCCTGTTGGTTCATCGGCTAGTATGAGGGATGGTGAGTTCAACAAAGCTCTTGCAATAACAATACGTTGCTGCTCGCCACCCGATAGTTCGTGAGGCATTTTATATGCTTTGTTTTGCATATTCACTTGCACCAACACCTCGTTTATTCTATCCTTTATCACCTTCTTGTTTTCCCAACCTGTTGCCCTTAAAACAAACTCAAGGTTTTTCTCTACAGATCTATCAATAAGTAGTTGAAAATCTTGAAAAACAATACCAATCTTACGACGCAGATAAGGAATATGTTTTCTTTTCAATGCCGAAAGGTCATAATCAAACACCCGTGCATCGCCCTCTTCAATAGGAAGTTCAGCATAAATACTTTTCAAAAGCGTGCTTTTGCCCGAGCCAACCCTTCCTATAACATATATAAAATCATTCCGATTAACTTCAAAACTTACATCTTTGAGAATAGTATTCTCTTCTATGTTTAAACAAACATTATTATACTCTATGAGGGACTTTTCTTTCATGCTCTATTTCAAAAATTTGATAGTAAGTGGATACTCCCAATACTCGCCATTGCTAGCCCGTACCGATGCTATTATTACCGCCACAGCAAACACTGCAAACAAAACAAGAAGCAAAGGAATTCCTATTATAATTATTGTCAAAGCTACTGTGTATATAGCGTAGCTTATATTGAAGTTCAAAATATTTTTGCCGTGTTTGTCCACCTCAGCACTATTATCTTTGTTGGTTGTCCACATAAGTATTGGAATAATTATTCCAATAAATGGAATGAGCCAACTTGCAAATTGAGACAAGTGCATGAGCATCAAGTAGGTCCTTTTTGTCATTCCAAAAAAGGGTTTCTTATGAAATTCTGAACTACGGGTGTCATCTTCAGCCAATATTTTTGCTTTCTCTCGCTGAAACTCCTCTTCAGTAATGCTCCCCTTCTCTCTCAACTCGTCCAATATTTTAAGGTCTTCGTATTTCATAGCGTTATAATTAAAAAAATTATCTATTTTCTCCAATCCGATTATCAATCAAGTAAGTTGTCTATTACCTCCACCATCTCTTGAAACTCTTCTAACTCAAAAAGGCGTGTCAGCATCACAATCCTTCCATCTCTGTCTATAATCACATTGCGTGTTATGCCAGCTTTCGGCTCTGCATAAGAAGTAAAGATATCTGCATTGGGGTCTAAACCAATTGGATAGGTAACTCCTGTTTTATCAATCAGTTCATTTACTTTTTCTACAGGCTCCTCCCTATCTATACCATACAGTGCAAAGTTAGGATTATCTTTGTGCTTTGCCCAAATATCACGTTCTATATAGGGCATCTCTTTGCGACACACTCCACACCAACTTGCAGTAAATTGCAACATCACCACCTTGCCTTTTAACTCCGATAGAGTAACCATCTCACCATTTGGCAACTCCATTTCAAAATCGGGAGCCATATCACCCACCTCCACAATATAACCCCTTTGGTCGGCTACATCCACAGGCTTGTCATTCAAAGAAGTTGTGTCTGCATTTACAGCTTCACTCTTTCGCTGTTCCTTATTGGTACAACCAATTAGCACAAAGAGTGATATAAAAACAATGGAGAAGTATTTTTTTAAATACATAATTCTATAGTTACGGTTTTGATAAAGAAAAACAATAAGATTCATTGTTTTGGTCTTACATATACATAAAACAATGCAATAATTGTAGCACTCATCGAACCCATTGCATCAGCAATAAAGTCGTACAAATCGCCCGTTCGAGCAAAAAAGTTCTCTTGTGCTATTTCAATCAATCCACCATATATTACAGGCAATATCAAACCAAACAGCAACCATTTATACCCATTTGGATTGCCTTGATGCTTCAAATAATAATCGATATAAATTACACCAGAAAGTGCAAAAAACATCCCAAAGTGCGCCAATTTATCATACTCCAATAAGCTTTTGGGAGCAGGTATAGAATCTACATCTACAATGCAGGTAAAATAAAAAATAACCAAAGCCACTAAGGATGGAAGCACTATATATCGAAAAGATGACTGCATAATGTTTTACTCTAAATTTTATTTATAATAGGGCATAAAGGTAATGATTTTAGAAACATATAACTAAAACAGATGCTTATTTTCGTAAAAAAGTAGTTCCTTTGTTATAACAACAGGTATATATTATAAACAAAACTTACAGAAAACAACTCGATAATGAAAAAACAACTCCTTATTGTACTCAGTGCAATAATCTGTTTATCAACTTTAGCATCAGCGCAAAAGCCAAGCTCTAACGATAGATATTTCGAAATAAACAAGCACATAGATATCCTTACAACAATACTTAAAGAGATAGATCTTTTTTATGTTGATAGCTTAGAAGTTGATAAAGTTGTGACCCGAACAATCAACTCAATGCTAGCACAACTCGACCCATACACCAATTATATTTCAGAAGATGATATAGGCGACCTTAAGTTTATGACCACAGGAGAATATGCAGGTATTGGCTCTATCATCTCATACAACGATAGCAATGTAGTGATAAATGAACCCTACGAAGGGCTTCCAGCCGACAAAAGCGGATTGAAAGCAGGCGATATCATCCTTAAAATAGATGATAATGATGTAGCAGGCTTTAATGTGCAACAAGTAAGCGAACTGCTAAAAGGAAAACCAGGCACCACAATAGAAATAACCATACAACGCCCTGGCGAGAAAAACAATCGAAAGATTAAAGTAGTGCGCGAAAAAATAGCCATACACCCCATCTCTTATTCCAATCTGGTGGACCAAAACATAGGATACATCCACTTCGATACATTTACCGAACATGGAGCCCAAGAGGTGAAAAACGCCGTGATAGACTTGAAAGAACAAGGAGCAGAATCTCTTATATTAGACCTCCGTGGCAATGGTGGCGGAATAATGGAAGAGGCTGTAAGGATAGTCAACATCTTTGTTCCAAAAGGACAAGAGGTAGTATCTACTAGAGGGAAAATCAAACAGTGGGACCGTGTGTTGCGAACCAACGAACAACCCGTTGATAGCATCATACCACTAGTGGTGCTTATAGACAACACATCAGCCTCGGCATCCGAAATTGTAGCAGGCACGCTTCAAGACCTCGACAGAGCCGTTGTTGTAGGCGACAGGTCGTTTGGAAAAGGTTTGGTGCAAACTGTAAGAGAACTACCATTTGGATCGAGCTTAAAAGTAACCACCTCTAAATACTACACCCCAAGTGGCAGAGGTATTCAAGCACTCGACTACACACACCGCAACCCCGATGGTAGTGTTGGCAGAATTCCCGATAGTCTCACCACCGTGTTTCACACCCAAAATGGCAGAGAAGTGCGCGATGGAGGGGGTATCACTCCCGATATTACCATCGAGGAAAACAAGCCTGGCACAATATCATTCTACCTATTCACCGATAATGTAATCTTTAACTATGCCACTCAATGGGCTCAAAACACTCCCAGCATTCCTCCAGTAGAAATGTTTACTTACAACGACGAGGACTACGAAAATTTTAAAGAATATGTCAAATCAATCGATTTCGAATACGACAGAATAAGCGAAGAGCGACTAAAAATGCTTAGCGAAGTGATGGAGTTTGAAGGATATATGGAGACAGCAGAAGCCGAATTTAAAGCACTAGAAGACAAACTTGTGCCCAACCTAGACAGAGACTTAGAAACATTTAAAGAAGAAATAAAAGGCTTGATATCAAGCGAAATTGTAAAACGCTACTACTACAAAGAAGGGGCAATGCAAGAGCGATTGAAAACAGATAAGGCTTTCGACAAAGCTCTAGAGGTGCTCAAAAACAAAGAGTTGTATAATCAAACCTTATCACCAGTGACAGATGATACAACAAACAATGATTAATTGTTAATTGTTAATTG
>CAZUHZ010000064.1:0-10016 GCA_964620895.1 uncultured Dysgonomonadaceae bacterium
AAAAGAATATAATACTTCTCATCGGCAAAAGGGAATTGACCACTTAAATCTGTTTCAATACGAGGATAAGTGAAGGTGTGCGTGTCGTTTACAAAAAAGCTGAGAGAATCTGCATGCAACTCAACTGCATATACATTGTAATTGTCGGGATTGATATGTGCTACAATACCAGACTTAGGATTATCTTTCACACCATGTTTAAGCGTATAAACACTATGAACTGTTTGATATACATAGTCATCCATATTCAATCTTTCCATTATATCAATTTCGCCTCCTTCAGGATATTTGGCATTTTCGGGCAACAACCAAAAAGCTGGCCATGCACTGCGTGCACCAGATAGTTTGGCTCTAATTTCTATTCGTCCGTGTCCGAAGACTCTTTTATCTTTTGTGAAAACACCACCTGTTAAATAAGGTGCTGAATCATCAGGTAAGACGGTATTTTTAATTCCCCTCAACACAAGATTTCCATTGGTTACTTCAAAGAGTCCATCATAGTCGCTCATGTAATTATTCCAATCGCTTTTGCCACGAGGTATTTTAGACCAATTGTTTTCTAGTTTTGTAGAATCCTCGAAGTTTTCTTCCCACTTTACTGTATAACCGTTGGTGCTAGCTTTTTCTTGTTTGCATGATAGCAACAATAGCAAAGCTGCAAAGAGAACAGTTGTTTTAAACGCTTTCATAATTTTGTATAGTTTATAAATTTAGATACACAGCAAATATACAAAAGCGTTGGTGAAAAAGCGACTATTAACTATTTTATTTTACACAAAACGAAACACAAAGCAAGACAATATGTCGCACATCCAGCATGTCAACAACCCCACAAAACACAAAAACAAGACATTTTGTCACCTCAAAAGCCCTGTTACTCCGTTTTTCTCCATGGCATATTGTTTGCACATTTATAAGTGAAACAGAATAATATAAACAATTAATTAAAGAAAGGACAATAATTATGTTACCAACAATTAGAAGAACTCAAAACTGGTTACCGGGTGTTTTCAACGATTTTTTCGGTAACGAATGGGTAGAGAAAACAAATAGCTCAAGCCCTTCAATAAACATTTTAGAAAACGAGAAAGAATTTATAGTAGAAGTTGCTGCTCCTGGAATGACTAAAGAAGATTTTACTGTAAAAATTGACGATGACAACAATCTAGTGATAGCAGTAGAAAAGAAAGTTGAATCGGAGGAGCATGACGAAGATACTTGCTACTTGAGACGTGAGTTTTCTTATTCACATTTCCAAAGACGCATGATTTTGCCTGACACTGTTGACAGAGACAAAATTGGTGCAAAGGCTGAGAATGGTATCTTGACCATCAGCATTCCTAAACGTGAAGAGAAAGAAGAGCCTAAAGTGGACAGAAGAATTGAAATTAAATAACATCTAGATTGACAAGTTTAAACAAAAACGCAGCAGAGATAATTCTGCTGCGTTTTTTTATTGCACAATATCAATCTTCTCTATTCTTCACATATTTCTCTAACCACTGGTCTTGTTCCCACAACAGATGCAACACATTCTTTTTGGCTGCATAGCCATGGCTCTCTTTGGGCAGGATAACTAGGCGAGCAGGAGCACCAAAGCTTTTGAGGGCTTGAAAGTAACGTTCGCTCTGCATGGTGTGTGTACCCGAGTTGTTGTCATCCTCGCCATGAGTAAGCAATAGCGGTGTTTTCATTTTATGAGCAGTCATAAATGGCGACATGGCGCTATATACTTCGGGAGCATCCCAATAGCTGCGTTCTTCGCTCTGAAAGCCAAAGGGAGTGAGCGTGCGATTGTATGCACCACTACGAGCAATACCTGCTGCAAACAAATCGCAGTTGGAAAGCAGATTGGCAGTCATAAATGCACCGTAAGAGTGTCCACCAACTGCCACTCTATGTCTATCTATATATCCCAACTCATCTACTGCGTCAATTGCTGCTTTGGCATTAGCTACCAATTGCTCTATAAAAGTATCGTTTGGCTGTGCCGCGCCCTCACCTACAATTGGGAAAGCGGCATCGTCCAAAATAACATATCCTCTAGTTACCCAATATATGGGATTGCCATAAGAGAGATAGGTAAACGAGTTTGGATTGGTTGTGTTTTGACTAGCACTGCTCTTATCCTTATATTCTGTAGGGTATGCCCACATAATCATGGGAAGCTTCTCTTTTTTATCCATGTCATAGCCTGCTGGCAAATACAGTGTGCCCGACAGCTCTACCCCATCGTCACGCTTATAGGTAATTACCTCTTTGTGAATATCTGCAATGCTTTTGAATGGATTCTCGAAAGAGGTAAGCGAAACTGGTTCTTTTTTACTCTTAATTGTTTGCACATAATAGTTTGGATAGTCTGTAGGCGACTGGATGCGTGTAAGTAGGGTTCCCTTCTTAATATCGATAAATGAATAAAGCTCTTCTACTTTGTCGGTGTAGGGTGAAGTATATAATCTTTTTGTTTGCAGGGTTTTCAAATCAAACTCGTCAACAAATGGGAACTGTCCTTCAGGTGTAAAACCATCTCCAAATAGAAAGATTTTATCTTTCTCGATAGTCAAAACATATCCACCCATCTTATTACGCTCTGTATGTGGTGTTCCTGGCGAGCTATATACATCTTGATAGTTTCGGTCGGTAATAATGGCAGGCTCCACTTTGCTATCGGATGGATTGAAAAGATAAGTTTTTTGATTTCTTGTGTTCCACCACTGGTCAAGCAATAGAGCGTACTTATCGTTGCCCCAATAAATACCAGCGTATCTGTTAATTGATTTGGTCAAAAGCTGAGGAGTGCCAGTAAAGGGTGCACCCAATTGATACACCTCGTCGCGGTAAGGCACTTCGTTGGCAGGGTCGCCCCCGTCAAGTGCCTCTGCCCAATAGAGTGTGCCAGGTTTGTCTGTCCTCCAAGCAATATTTCTTTTCCCTGTTTCTGTTGCCATAAACCCAACTGGCAAATTCTCCAAAAGCTCGCTCTTATGAAACTGAGTAACAAGCTCTCCTGCGGCAGTATATATATCTGTAGCAACGGGGAAATAATAGTAAGGCACTAAGTACGAATATGGAGGCGTGATGGTAGAGAGCAATATATACTCACCATTGGGTGAAAACGATATGCTTTTGTGCAAATCTTTCTCTTTCCATTTAGTTTTATAGCCATCGATGCTCACTTTGTATAACTCGGAAGTGAGTAATGTTTCAAAATTGATTTCATCATTTTTATTTTTCAAAAGGTCTTGATAAGTTCTATTTTGAGATACTTGTCCATCGCTTGTTGTTACAATTGGTCCTGTGGGTATAGCATCTTTATTACTGATTATTTCGCCTCTATCTTGGGGGAGGGTTTTCACAAGCATCGATTCACTATCGCTAAACCAACTATAAGGTGTGCCAGTGTTAGCATTTAAAATAGGATTGGTCAACTTGGTTGCTTGTAATGTTTTTAAATCTACAACCCATAGTTCTACACCTTGATCGGTGGTGTTGGTAAAAGCCAACTTAGTCTCGTCGGGCGAGAAAGATGTGTAAGCAATGCGCGCTTCAGAGGGCAAGTTGGCAATCTGTTGTAGCTCTTTATCATTTAGCTTTTTATACTTTATATTCGTATAAAAGTTCATTGTGCTCGATATGTTGGTATTGGGATTGATGCGCAATCCCCCCAAGCGAAGCTCTGGTTGACTCAAGTCTGACAATGATTTAAATGCATCGCGATAGTAAAAAACCATTTGCTCATTCTTACTATCAATTGAAACTATGGGAGCTCTCTCCACATCTACTAATTTGAGTATAGAAGCTGGTGGCTTTTGATACTCAACATTCTCTTGCGAGCGACCAACAAGGGCAGGTAACATAAACATTAAACTTAAAATAATTTTTCTCATAATCTTTTTCTTTTGAGGCTTCAATATTTACTCATAAAAACAAACGTCTAGTCGTTTGCTGGCGCAAGTCTCTAACTTGTGCCTTAGCTCCCAAAGCACTGGCTAGCCCCATAAACTCTTTTTCCTATTTCATTTGGAATCAGAAATCAAAGCTAGCCAAAACATTTAATCTTAAAAATGAATACTCAATCTCTTTTCTAATCATTAACTCATTTCTTCAAAAACACCAAAGCCGAAGCCTGTGCAGTAGGCATAACAACCATATCATTGATATTCACATGCGGTGGACGCGACACTGCAAACCAAATGCAATCGGCAATATCAGCAGCTACAAGCGCTTCATAGCCTTCGTACACCGTTTTTGCTCTTTCGGCATTGTTATGAAACCGTACTAATGAAAACTCTGTTTCAACAGCACCAGGACAAACTTGTGTTACTTTAATATTATGTTTCAACAAATCCATCCGCATACCTTTGCTCAAAGCATCCACAGCGTGTTTGGTGGCACAATACACATTCCCGTTAGGATAAACCTCTTTACCTGCTATTGAGCCAATGTTTACAATGTGTCCGTTTGTTTTATTGTCTTTCATCATTTGCACCACTTCGTGTGACACATATAGTAATCCTTTCAGATTGGTGTCAATCATCTTGTTCCAATCTTCCGAACTACCTTCGTCAATGGGTTCAAGTCCTGAAGCCAAGCCTGCATTATTAACTAACACATCAATCCTTTTCCATGACTGAGGCAGCTCTCTCAAAGCTTTTTTCACTTCATCTTCGTTTCTTACATCGAAACATACATCTAGAACTCGTGTAGAGCCTTTCTCTAACATGTTTTTAAGAGATTTCAATCTTTCTTTTCTGCGTCCTGTAATAATTAAATCGTAACCATTTGATGAAAACATACAGGCTGTAGCTTCACCTATTCCTGATGTTGCACCAGTAATAAGAACAACTTTTTTCATGTTCAAGTGTTTTATATATATTATTGAAGAGCTTGATCAGAAAAGTCAACCCTCATGCTATTCACCCCTAAATCCCCTGAGGAGAACTTTCGTTGGTAGAAAAGACTAATTGATAGTAGGTTGAGTATTTTCAGAGTGAACTCATAGATATTTTCTTCAAAATTAATTCAAAAAAAGGAGACAAACCATTTTTATTGAGATAATACCAGTATAATTATATATATATTTGTATGAATTAAAACAAAAGGAGGGCATTATGGATTTAATTACAGTCAAAACATTTAATTTTCCATCTGAAGTAGCCGTTGTACAATCATTTTTAGAGATGGAGGGAATCACTGTATATCTAAAAAACTATACAGCAAGCCAACTATCCTACTCCATTGGAGATATTGATATGCAAGTAGCAGAGAAAGATTACGAAAGTGCTAAAGAGGCACTTATTGAGGGAGGATTTGCAGTTTTAGAAGACTTCCATCAGTAAACCTACATATATTATTAAACACAACTTGCTTTAAATGAACAATTCAAAAAACAAACAATACAAATATATCCTCATTGGACTTTTAGTATTGCTTGGGCTAATACTTTTTAAGGAGATAAGACCCTTATTAAGCGGATTCTTTGGTGCATCTACTCTTTTTGTAATGATGCGCAGTCAAATGGACTACCTTACAGAAAAGAAAAAATGGAATCGCCATTTAAGTGCATCTCTTATTTTGGTGGAATCTTTAATGTTCTTTCTGATACCTCTCACAGCTTTTGCTCTTTTAGTAGTCAACACTTTATCGGGTATTGAGTTCGACATACAGTCTCTACTTTTACAAGTAGAAGATTTTATCAATATGATTGAAGATAAAGTTGGCTATGATCTTATAACACTCGAAAACTTAGCCTTTATTCCCAAAATTGGCGGCTCTACCCTCCAGTTTTTGGCAGCAAGTACCTACTCGCTGATACTAAACAGTATTGTCATTCTTTTTATTCTCTACTACATGCTTTATAATTATAAAGGATTTGAAAATGGGCTAAAAGAAATACTGCCCTTTAGAGAAGAAAACAAAGATATACTTGCTGAAGAGACTAAAGAAATTATCCGTGCAAACGCAATAGGCATACCACTATTAGGGATCATACAAGGTATATTTGCACTTGCTGGTTACATTATATTTGGAATAAACCAACCAGTACTATTCGCTATCCTCACTGCATTTTCAACTATTTTGCCTGTAGTAGGCACTATGGTAGTGTGGATTCCTTTGGGTATTGGTATAATTGCTTCTGGCGATGTATTATCGGGAGTTGTATTCTTGCTGTATGGTTTAATTGTAATTGGAGGAGTTGACAATGTAGCACGACTTTTACTCCAAAAACAGTTGGCAGACATACATCCACTTATCACTATATTTGGTGTTATTATAGGCTTGCAAATGTTTGGCTTCTGGGGAGTCATTTTCGGACCATTGCTTCTCTCTTATCTAGTTTTGCTCTTTAATATGTATCGCCACGACTACATTCCTGGGTCAAAAGCAAAAGCACGTGTTACAACTAAAATGAAATCTCGAAAACTGCCACTTCCTATTAGTGAGGGTAAAGAGGAGGAAGAAGAGGAAGAGGAAGAGGAACAATATTACTAATCAGCATTATTTATCATCGAAAGGCATCAAGAGAAATTAGCCGCTGAAAACAAGTTCGTTAAATAATAAATGCAACTCATAAACAGAATCGATGTGTGATAGAGAGCCTTTTACTTTGAATTCATATAAAGAATTCGTATCTTTACACTTAGAAATTAATAAATAAAAATATAATATTAAGTATGAAAACAACAGATTATTTAAGCTTAGACACAAAAGCAACAAAGAAAATTAGTGACGAATTGCAAAACCTTTTAGCTGACTTTCAAGTATATTATACAAACCTTCGTGGTTTCCATTGGAACATTGTAGGAAAACAATTTTACAGATTGCACGATCAGTTTGAAGAGTTGTATGACGAAGCTTCTGATCAAATTGACGAAATTGCAGAACGTATCTTGATGTTAGGCGAAACTCCAAAACACAACTTTAGCGACTATTTGAAAGTAAGTAAAATTAAAGAATCGGCTGTAGTCTCTGATACAAAAGAAACAGTAAGCCTTGTTTTAGATTACTTAAAAGTATTGATTGCTAAAGAACGTGAGATTGTTGAGTTAGCAGGCGATGCCAATGACGAAGTAACCGCTGACTTAATGGTTGGATACCTTGAAGGTCAAGAAAAAACAATATGGATGTTAACGGCTTACTTATCGTAGTAAACCTTTTCATTATAATTAGTCAAATAAGCGGTGCATTATTCATAATGTATCGCTTATTTTGTCTTAGAACAAAAGGTAACTTTGTTCGTTTAAATAATAGTGGCACTGTTTTTGCACTAATAAATATGGATAGTAATTATAACACATATAAAATAACTACTATATTTGTACTTAATACAATATTATAAGGAAGGAAAAATAGATGAATAATAAATTTTCTAAGCGAGTCAAAGACATCATGGCATATAGCCGTGAAGAGGCTGGAAGACTACAAAACAATTATATTGGACCAGAACACCTGATGCTAGGCATTTTGCGTGATGGTGATGGGTTGGCAATTCAGATTTTACAGGATTTTGATGTTAATCTAAAGTCTCTAAAAGAGCAGATTGACTCTCAAATAAGAGAAATTCAAGAGCCTGAAGAAGAGAACAATGAATTGGTAGTAACTAAAAACACCGAGAAAATACTGAAGATGAGCATACTAGAGGCGCGTCTTACAAAGAGTTCTCCAACAGATTCTGAACATTTACTGCTAGCACTGCTAAAAGATAAGAAGACATTGATTAATTCGATTATGAAATCATACAATGTTGACTATTCTAGCACACTGCTATACGTGAAAAGTATAGTTGACAGCAGAAATGACATAGAATTGGACGACCAGACAGATAGTCCTACAATGGGAGCAAACTTCACAGACGATGACGACGATGACATGAAAGGTCGCTCATCTTCGCAAAGACCTCCTGGAGGATCGCCAACGGCAAAAACCACATCAGACACACCTGTTTTAGATAACTTCGGGACAGATATTACTAAAGCTGCGTCTGAAAATAGACTTGACCCAATAGTAGGCCGCGAAAAAGAGATAGAACGTCTGTCTCAAGTATTGAGCCGCAGAAAAAAGAACAACCCTGTACTTATTGGTGAACCTGGTGTAGGTAAATCAGCAATAGTAGAAGGATTGGCTTTGCGTATCATTCAGAAAAAAGTTTCACGTATTTTATTCGACAAGCGTGTAATAGCGTTGGATATGGCATCTATTGTTGCTGGAACAAAATATCGTGGACAATTTGAAGAACGCATGAAGGCAATCTTGAATGAGCTATCAAAAAATCCGAATATAATTCTATTTATCGACGAAATTCACACCATAGTGGGTGCTGGAGGTGCTGCAGGCTCGTTAGATGCTGCAAACATGCTTAAACCTGCGCTGGCAAGAGGCGAAATTCAGTGTGTTGGTGCAACTACACTAGACGAATATAGAAAAAACATAGAAAAAGATGGTGCTTTGGAGCGTCGTTTCCAAAAAATTATTGTCGATCCTACAACTTCAGAAGAGACATTAGAGATATTGCACAATATCAAAGATAGATATGAAGAGCATCACAATGTGAGATATACTGACGAAGCACTAGAGTCGTGTGTAACACTTACTGAAAGATATGTAAGCGATAGAAACTTTCCCGATAAAGCAATTGATGCATTAGATGAGGCTGGTTCGCGTGTACATATTTCCAATATTACCATTCCAAAAATCATTGAAAAAATGGAACTGGAATTGGAAGAGGTAGAGCAACAAAAAAATGATGCAGTAAAAGCTCAGAAATATGAGTTAGCTGCTAGCTATCGCGACAAACAACGTCAGCTATTGGTAGCACTAGAAGCAGAAGAGAAACGTTGGCAACAGGAAATTAAAGAGAAACCCGAAGTGGTTGATGATCAAAAGGTGGCTGAAGTAGTTGCTATGATTTCAGGGGTTCCTGTACAACGTATTGCTCAAGCCGAGGGGCAACGCTTGCTACAAATGAAGGATGTTCTTAAATCGCAAGTAATTGGTCAAGACGAAGCTGTAGATAAGATTGTGAAAGCCATACAGCGCAACCGTGTTGGACTGAAAGATCCGAACAAGCCAATTGGGACGTTCATGTTTTTAGGACCAACAGGTGTGGGTAAAACTCACTTGGCTAAAAAGCTTGCACAGTTTCTATTTGACTCTGCAGACAATCTTATTAGAGTGGATATGAGCGAGTATATGGAAAAATTCACTGTTTCGCGCCTAGTGGGAGCACCTCCCGGATATGTAGGATATGAGGAGGGTGGACAGCTTACCGAAAAAGTAAGACACAAGCCTTACTCTGTAGTGTTGCTCGATGAAATTGAGAAAGCTCACCCCGATGTGTTTAACATTCTTCTGCAAGTATTAGACGAAGGTCATATCACCGACAGTTTGGGCAGGAAGATTAATTTTAAAAATACAATTCTTATCATGACTTCCAACATTGGTACTCGCCAATTGAAAGACTTTGGTAGAGGAGTTGGTTTTAGCACATCTTCGGACTTAACAGATACTGACCATGCACGAGGTGTGATTAAGAAAGCATTGTCTAAAGCCTTTGCACCCGAATTTATCAACAGAGTTGACGACCTTGTAATGTTTGATCAATTAAGCAAAGAGTCAATCTATAAGATAATTGATTTAGAACTAGAAGGATTCTACAAACGAGTAGAGGAGTTAGGATTCACAATCAAAATATCTGACGACGCTAAAGAGTTTATTGCTTCAAAAGGATATGATGTTCAGTATGGCGCACGCCCATTGAAACGTGCTATCCAGAAGTACCTAGAAGACGAAATGGCAGAGATGATTATTCTTACTAGTGTAAACGAAGGTGACGCTATAAAGGTGGAATTTGATAAAGAGAAAGAAAAAATTGTGATGAATGTAACTAAGGCTAAGAAACCTCTTAAGAAAGAGGACTAAAGCTACCGCATCAACAAAAGCTTGCAGTGACCATTCCGAAGACGAAGAAAAGCTTAGTTGTAGCAAGTTGTTTTGAACGCTTATTTTCACACAAAACA
>CAZUHZ010000065.1:0-1355 GCA_964620895.1 uncultured Dysgonomonadaceae bacterium
TTCTCCATCCCGTCATGGCATAGCATTTCGATACACCATTCACAATAATCATCCTTTCGGATAGCTCTTCAAACTGAGCCATGCTCTCATGCTTGCCAATATAGTTGATATGTTCATATATCTCGTCCGAAATCACATATACATGCGGATGTTTTATCAACACATCTGCCAATGCCCTCAATTCAGCTTTGCTATACACACTTCCTGTAGGATTTGATGGCGAGCAGATGATAACAGCTTTTGTCTTCGGAGTAATGGTCTCTTCAAGTTGTTTTCCTGTAATTTTGAAATCTTGGTCAATACCTGCGCTCACCACTACAGGAGTACCCTCTGCCAATTTCACCATCTCGGGATAGCTCACCCAGTAAGGTGCAGGGATAATCACCTCATCGCCACTGTTCACCATCGCCAATATCACATTACAAATAGATTGCTTTGCCCCATTGGAACAAACAATTTGGTTGGGTGTGTAGATCAATCCATTTTCTTTTTTCAATTTCTCACATACAGCTTTTCTCAAATCGGGAAATCCTGCTGCTGGCGAGTAAAAAGAAAAATTGTTGTCAATAGCCTTTTTAGCAGCCTCCTTTATATGGTTGGGTGTAGCAAAATCGGGCTCGCCCACACTCAAGTTTATTACGTCAACACCTTGCGCTTTCAATTCTGCGCTTTTTTGAGACATTACTAAGGTCTCCGACTCCGATAGAGCCATCAGTCTGTTTGATAAGTCATTCATTAGTTATTCTTTTTTTCTACCTCTCACACTATGTGCCAAAGGAGGGTTGTTTCTTTCTCTTTTTTGCCTTGCAGTAAACCTGCATGCTAACGAGCTGTAAAAATAGGAATAAAAATCGTACAACGTGTATCGTTTTGATATTATTTTAAGATATTCTTAAACATAATGATAGATTTGCTGCTCTAAAGTGTTTTGATGTGCTGTTTTTATAGTGAAAAACAAACAAGTAGTAAATAACAACTCTGGCAAAACGGTAAGGTTTTTATATTCCTGTGTGTTGCAAAAAAGGGGTTACGCATGCTCAGGTTTATTATATCAACACTATTCGCTTTCAACCCTTTAAGGGCATTATCAGTTATCGAGGTGAGGTGCGTTGTCATGGCTTTTATTTGTTGCACCATTTTGTGTTCGAAATCCAAGAGTTGAAGCACCATGTCTTGAGGTAGCGCTGGCGCGGATATTTATCCGTACCATTGAAATTAAGTTGACACATACTAGATAGTGTCAGTAATAAGATAAACTCCAAAAAAGCCTTCACGGCAAAGAAATTGCCGTTTAACTGATGAAATTCATTTTGTTTGGCGTGAATTTGAGTTTTTACTCATGAAACTGCTTTCGA
>CAZUHZ010000065.1:1455-8487 GCA_964620895.1 uncultured Dysgonomonadaceae bacterium
ACTCATGAAACTGCTTTCGATTCCAGTCGAAATTGAAAACAACACTTAAAACTGGTTTTGTTTCTAGTCGAAATGACAAACAACTCATTAAATTGCTTTCGATTGGAGTGGAAATGACATTTCACTCATGAATTTCATTTCCACTCCAGTAAATTTGAGTTTTCACTCTTTTTCTAATTTCGACTACAATTTATTTGAATTTTATCGCATGGATGGCAAATTGCTCACGGGAAGGGGAAGGTTTTCATATAAACCCTCCAATGCTTGATGTAAATTCGAGCCATTTACAATAATATATGTTGTCAGAGATAGATATTTCAGCTAGCTAGTAGTTTTCGGCTGAGGCTGAAAGTACGCCTTTGCTTTTATTTTCGTACAATCCAATCTCCTTATACATATATTTAATTCAACCACAATCCGAATCAAATCCAAACATTTATCAGCAGATAAACATCAAACTAGAGTTAAATCATTACTTTTGTCTTATATCTTAAAGTTTTAGCTTGCTTTTTCAAATTCGCCCAGTGGTGAGTTGTGAACAAGTAAACTTCTAGAGCTCTACCAGATAAATTAATAAAAAAACATCAGTTAGCTGATAACCTAGCAAACAATCCGCCAAATGTTTTGTTACGTACTAAAATAGATATCAATATTATGACCAATAGAATTACAGATAACATCAAAAAGTTTAAACCTTCCTTTTACAACATCCCCATCAATAAGAGAGAGATGGAAGAGGTGGTGGATAGGTTATATAAAGTGATGTTTCCGAATGCTACTCATTTCGATACAGCGTCCATCCATAAAGAGTTGCATTCAATTGCCGAGATTCTTTTATCTACAATTGCGCAATTGACTTCGGACGAAGAGGCAAATGATATTGTAGCTACTTTCTTTGAGCAGCTTCCAGAAATTCAACGAAGATTGACAAAAGACGCTAATTGCTATCTCGAAAATGATCCAGCTGCAAAAAGCTTGGAGGAGGTGGTGCTAACTTATCCTGGTTTCTTTGCTCTTACTGTACATCGTATTGCTCATAAACTAGATGAGCTGGGAGTTAGGCTTATTCCTAGGTTGTTTTCGGAATATGCCCACTCGAAAGTTGGTATCGACATACATCCTAAGGCTAAAATTGGGAAGAATTTGTTTCTTGACCACGGCACTGGTATTGTGATTGGAGAAACTACTGTGGTTGGCAACAACGTAAAGATATATCAAGGAGTGACATTGGGTGCATTGTATCTTGAGAAAAAACTATCGTCGGTGAAACGACACCCAACTGTTGAAGACAATGTGGTGATATATGCTGGTGCAACTATATTGGGAGGCAACACCGTTATTGGTCGCCACTCCACTATTGGTGGTGGAGCATGGGTAACAAAAAGTGTAATTCCTTATTCCTTGGTATATAATCAAGTAGATGTAAAGATAAAAACTGTAAAAGAATTTGACGAGCCCAATGACTTTGTAATTTAGTATTGCATAAAATAAAAACTGAACCCGTCTTTATGCTACTAATTTAAATAGGTGTAAAATAAAACAAGCTCCTTTAAACAGACCGCTTGTTTGATTATAACGAGTTTTTCACATAAAATAAAAACAAGATGAAATACAACAATATTCTAGAAACGATAGGCAACACGCCACATATTCGTCTGAGTAAGCTATTCCCCAACCAAGAGGTTTGGATTAAACTTGAAAAACAGAACCCTGGAGGAAGTCTCAAAGATAGAATTGCACTAGCAATGATTGAAGATGCGGAAAGAGAGGGTGTTTTAAAGCCTAGGGGTGTAATTATTGAACCAACATCGGGGAATACAGGCGTTGGTGTAAGCCTTGTAGGGGCTATAAAGGGCTATAAAGTAATAATTGTGATGCCTGAGTCGATGTCGGTAGAACGCCGTAAGCTGATATCAATCTATGGTGCAGAAGTAGTGCTAACTCCACGTGAATTAGGCATGAAAGGTGCTATAGCTAAAGCTGAAGAGTTGAGAAATTCAACAGAAAATGGTTGGATTCCACAACAGTTTGAGAATTTATCCAATCCTGCTATTCATGCTAAAACTACTGCACAAGAAATTATTGCGGATTTTCCAGAAGGCTTCGATTACCTAATTACGGGTGTTGGTACGGGCGGACACATTACTGGCGTTGGCAGGGAGCTTAAAAAAGCTTATCCAGCAATTAAAGTACTTGCTGTTGAACCTACAGATTCTCCTATTATCTCTGGTGGACAGCCTGGACCTCACTCTCTTCAAGGTATTGGAGCGGGCTTTATACCCAACACACTAGATGTGAATGTGCTAGATGGCGCAATACAGATAGAAAAGGGGGAGGCTTATGAGTTTACTCGCAAACTAGCACGCATAGAGGGTATCTGCAGTGGTATCTCTACAGGTGCGTCATTGGCAGCTGTGGCTAAAAAGTGCGAGGAGTTGACTGAGAAGAAAAAAATACTAACCTTCAACTATGATACAGGTGAGCGCTATTTATCTGTTGATGAGTTGTTTTGATTGTAAAAACCGTTCTTGTTTTGAAGGAATGTAGGGAGTTCAATCAATGATGAATGAGAGTGTATATTAATGTTTTGTTACGATTTTAGTGATGCTTTATTTCACTGCGATTATTATTAATGGCATGATTCTATAACAAACAGCTAAATGCTTACTTCCTGCAATATGCATTTAATGTTGAAAGCGTTTTAGAGATTTATGTCATTTGTCTTCTTTTGCTCGATAAAATAGCATGGATAAGGTGGAAAATCCAATTTATCTGAGAATCGTTCAATTAAAAAGAAATAAATCGCTATTTTTGTAAAATAAACAAACAATGAAAACTCCGCAATGATCAATAGAATATTAATCCGCATAAGGGTTATCCAAATTGTATATGCTTGGTATCAAAACCGAGACAAGGATTTAAACCAAGTAGAAAGGGAACTACTCTTGGGATTGCAAAAATCTTATGATCTCTATTACTATCTTTTGCAGCTGATGATTGAGATAACAGATTTGCATGAAGAGCGAATTAATACAAAAAAGAATAAGTTTTTGCCTACACAAGAAGATTTGAATCCGAACATGCATCTTGTAAACAATCAGTTTATTGAACAACTTCGGAACAACACAATGTTTGTCAGTTTCATTGCAAACCGACCAATGTCGTGGGAGTCGAATCGTAACTTTGTGAAAGGTCTATTAGATAAAGTAGTAGCGTCTGGCACCTATAAAGAATATACCCAACTAGAAAAGCCAACATATAAAAACGATAAAGAGTTTTGGAGAAAAACCTTCAGAACCTTTATCCAAAGAAACGAAGAGTTGGACGATATACTGGAAGATGAAAGTATTTTTTGGAACGACGACATAGAGATAGTTCAATCTTTTGTTTTGAAAACAATAAAACAGTTCGACAAGGCTGAAGGCGAAGAGCAACCACTACTTCCGATGTTTAACGATGACGAAGACCGAGAGTACGCAATCACACTCTTGCGCGAAACTTTAGCTAACGGTGAAGAGTATCGTAAATTGATTACAGAAAAAGCAGATAATTGGGATTTCGAACGAATCGCCTTTATGGATGTTGTAATAATGCAAGTGGCAGTGGCAGAGTTATATAAATTTCCAAGCATTCCTATCAGAGTTACGCTCAACGAATATATCGATCTTGCAAAATCGTATAGCACACCCAAAAGTAGCACCTTTATAAATGGTGTGTTGGACGCTATTGTTACTGAGCTGAAAAAAGACATTACTTTTCTCAAAAACTAATAGAAAATCAAATTCAACAAACAATTTAATAAATTACAGTTATGAATATTTTATTACAAGCAAGCGGCAATCCAATGGGAAGCTCACTAATCTTTATGGTGGTAATCATCGCCATTTTCTACTTCTTCATGATTCGTCCACAACAAAAGAAACAAAAAGCAATAGTAAAAGCACGCGAAGCCATGCAAAATGGAGATAAAGTGGTAACTGCTGGTGGAATACACGGTAGAATAAAAGAGGTGAGAGAAAACTATTTCCTTTTAGAGGTTTCAAATGGTGTTACCATTAAGGTGGACAAAGCTTCTGTTTTTGCTTCAGTAACTGATGTAGGCAACTAGGGTTTTTAATAACTCTTAGTGTGTCAACACAATGCAGATTCTGCAAACATACAATTTCTAATAGCTAAACCCAAGTCCCCTCTTTTAGGGGATTTAGGGGGCGGTGAATTGAAAGTTTGAATTGAATAAACACTCAATATTTCTAAATTAAATTAGAAACAAGCAATTATGTCCCTTCAAAGCATTATAAACAATCTATGGGATAAACTCCAATCAACTTTCTCTGGGGTTTCGTGGAGTAAGGTGCTTCCTTTTTTCTTGTTTTTAATTGTAGCTTTCGTATTTTGGCTTTTAATCTTCTTTGAACGAAACACAGAAGGTAATCATACCATACCAATTAAGTATGTGAACATGCCAAAGCAGGAAGTTTTTGTAGATCCTGTTCCCCAGCACATCGACCTAAGAGTAAGAGACCTTGGGTCGGAACTATTCAGGTATTCCTTTTTCAAAAAGAGAGACTCTCTACTTATTGATGTAGCTGAGGCTCAGAAAAGCAGCGACGCAAGACTGCAAGGCAACGAGCTCACACAACTTATCCGCAGTAAACTAGCTATAAACACACAGCTGGTAGGCTATATGCCCGCAAGCATTTCTCTCAAAACATCTAAACTTCAGAGCAAAACTGTTCCTGTTGTGTTTGATGGAGAGATGAGAACTAGTGCAGGACACTTGGTAATAGACTCAATATCAATTATCCCCAACGAAGCAACAGTTTTTGGAACTCCCGAGCAACTCGTCAACATAACAAGTATAGTGACAGAGTATAGTGTGTTCGAAAATCTAAAAGCAACCTCGCAGCTATCAGCAAAAATTAAAGCGATAGAAGGCGTATCCATCGAGCCTAAAATGGTAGATATATATATACCGATACACGAATTTACCGAACGCCAATTCGAAATACCTATAATTGCTACAGATAAACCAGAAACAATGAATGTTAGGTTCTTTCCCTCAAGGGCAAGAGTCACCTTCTCGGTTACACTAGATGATTACAAAAAAATTGCCCCCGAAGATTTTGAAATAAAGATAAGCTACAATAGTTTAAAACAAATTGAAGGAGACCAGGTAGAATTGGAGCTCTCGAAATTTCCTCCATCTATTAAAAATCCACATATCACACCAGCAATGGTGGAATTTTTGTTCGAACGCAAATAAAGGTAGTGCAATATGATAAAGTTAGGCATAACTGGGGGGATAGGTAGTGGCAAGTCTATTGTGGCAACACTTTTTCAATTGCACGGAATACCCGTTTACAACGCTGATGATGAGACGAAAAAACTCAACAACAGTTCGCCTATCATCAAAGAGCAGTTGAAAAAACATTTTGGAGAAGATTTGTACCTCAACAATGAGTTGGACAAAAAGAAATTCGCCAATATTATTTTCAACGATACCGAGAAACTGAAGCTTGCAAACTCTATTATCCACCCCGAAGTATTGAAGCATTTCACCAATTGGTGCAAGCAACATTCAAATCACGCTATTGTAGCGTTGGAAGCAGCAATACTCTTTGAATCTAATTTCCATAAATATTTAGACAAAACATTAACTGTTTATTCGCCTCGCCAATTAAGAGTAACACGAGTGAGTCAGCGCGACAATGTGCCCCCAGAAATGGTGGAGAGTCGCATAAAACATCAAATGCCTGAATCTGATAAAATAAGAATGTCGGATTATGTGATAATCAACGACAACAAAAGCTCATTGATAGAACAGGTCGAAAAGCTGCTTCAAGACATACAGCATTCTTAAGTTTGCATAAATGCAAGACATCACCCCCCCCCTGGCATAGACAAACTTCTCCATTTGTTTTAAAGAGATGAGTTATGTGAAAGTAAATCACAGCGCAATTTCAACACAAGAATCAAAGAACTAACAAGTTGAGAAAATATTTTTTTGCTAACATCAATTTATATAACTACTTTTGCAACTTAATAAATTAAAAAAAAGAAACATTATGGTAGAAAATATTGGAATCAATGCTGGTAAAGTGTGGGCAAAATTAGACAAAACAGGTCGCATGAATGCAAAAGACCTAAGAAAAGCTATTAGTCTTACAGAGAGAGATACATTTGCTGCTCTAGGCTGGTTGGCTAAAGAGGGAAAGCTAATTATAGAAAAAGATGGTAGAGACTTTTTTGTAGAACTAGCCTAAATTGGCGAAGCTTCAGAACGCAACCGTGTGTTTTGTGAGTTGAACAAACTAAGCTGTCTCTTCAGAGGCAGTTTTTTTTGCTTTATACACTCCTTCCTCATCCTATTGGTGAGAAGGTGACAGAATGTAAATCCATATCACATCGTGCTGACTGCAGATGACTTTACACTAAACACTTATCCGCTATTTATCCCATATTATTCATCACATTAATGTTAACAAGCGCAATACAATTTATAAATCAGCAACTTATTGATTTTCGAGTATTTATTTTTACACCCAATTTTGGGTATGTTTGCTTTTATCTAGGTACTCGGAGCGGAGTCGCAGTATTTAAATTAGTTTGGGTTATTTTGGTTTCGGCACAATCTCGTAGTTATAAGTCACTAATTTCGTGCTAAAAACATCCATTTAGTTTTCAAAAACAGTTGGTTAGCACAACAATTGTTTAATTTTCTACGGCGAAGATCAATTGCGCACATTATTCAATCTATTTACCACGGTAAAAGATAACTTTGCTTTGTAAAGCTTAAAACACCAACTGTTAGAGGCCCTTTTGCATCGCTTAACCTCCAATCCCATCCGTGAAAAGCATTTTCATGCCGTAGAAGCCATCATCCCGCCCGTAGAAAGCATGTTCGCATAGCGAAACTCATCAGCCCGCTCGTAGAAAGCAAGTTCGCATAGCGAAACTCATCATTTCGTTCGTAGAAAGTAGTTTCTCACTGTGAAACTTCAAATCCCACTCGTAGAAAGTAGTTTCTCACTG
>CAZUHZ010000065.1:8587-9972 GCA_964620895.1 uncultured Dysgonomonadaceae bacterium
GAAACTTCAAATCCCACTCGTAGAAAGTAGTTTCTCACTGCGAAACTTCAAATTCCACTCGTAGAAAGTTCTTTCTCACTGCGAAATTTGAAATCACTGCCGTGAAAAGGGCTTTCTCGGTTTGAAATTCATAATCCCGACGGTGAAAAGTGCTTTTTCATTATGAAAATTGTAATTTCGACGGTGGAAGTGTTGTAAAAAGTGAGAAAATGGCAGAAACTGGGTTCACTGAGGCTTTTTTGATGGGTAATTGGGTGTTCTACTTTTTATTTCCTCTGCAACACATTGTAATGAAGGATTTGCGGTTTCCGCCATGTAGTTATATTACATTGCGGTGTGCTGCGTATGCAGAAAGAATGTGAAGAAATATTGTTTCGCAAACTCCTGAAATAGTAGCCTATATTGGCGGAGTTCGACGCCCCAGCATCTACACTGGAACTGAAAACGTAAATAATACAGGTATATATAATCCGTAGTCCTTGACTCATCACTCATTTCCCCTTCTAAATGGTGAAGTTTGCTCATTTTTTTATACTTTTGCAACTCAATATCTTATAACAGACAGAAACAATGAACATAGAGCAACAACTACAAGAAGCCATAATTAAAGTAATGGCTCAACTATATGATGCAGAGGTGAGCACTGCTCAAATAACACTGCAAAAAACAAAAAAAGAATTTACTGGACATTACACCCTTGTGACATTCCCATTGTTAAGGATTTCTAGGAAAAAGCCTGAAGATACGGCGCAAGAGATTGGTGAAGCATTGGTGAAGCATTCATCCATTATTGAATCATTCAATGTAATTAAAGGGTTCTTGAATCTCTCACTGTCTTCTGCTCTTTGGATAAATATAATGGAGAATATTAATAGCAACCCATCTTACGGAATAGCTGCTCCTGATGCTAATGCTCCTTTATATATGGTAGAATACTCTTCGCCCAACACCAACAAGCCACTGCATTTAGGGCATGTACGCAACAACCTCTTGGGACATTCGTTGTGTGAAATATTGAAAGCAAACGGTAAGCGAGTAGTGAAAACTAATATCGTTAACGATAGAGGTATTCATATTTGCAAATCGATGTTGGCATGGGAGAAATGGGGCAATAACGAAACTCCCGAATCGAGTGGCAAGAAAGGCGATCACCTCATTGGCGACTACTATGTGCTATTCGATCAAAAATATAAAGCTGAGCTGGCTGAATTGGAAGCCAAAGGCTTGTCGAAAGAAGAGGCTGAGGCTCAATCTACCCTTATGATGGAAGCACGCGAAATGTTGTTGAAATGGGAAGACCATGACCCTGATACTATCTCTCTTTGGAAGACTATGAACAACTGGGTGTATAAAGGGTTCGACGAAACCTACAAAGAGATGGGTGT
>CAZUHZ010000066.1:0-4840 GCA_964620895.1 uncultured Dysgonomonadaceae bacterium
GGCAGGCCCCAATGAAATAACAATCCTGATTTCATGGGGCAGGCACCTCATACCTCATAACCCCAAACCCCACATCTCACATCCCACTATTCTCCCCATTGTCAATTATTATGAAACTTATCTATCAAAATATTACAATAACAGAGATATTCTAACTAATTTTGTAGCTAAATAGCAAAATGCTGATATATAGTCATTGCAAGAAAACGTCAAATACAGCGTTACTCTCGTTTTTGAAACAGTCATTTACCAAAGTAAACTCCTTACCTTCAAAAACTTCGAAAGCCTTGTCTTTGTCATTTTCTTATCAAAGACACATAAATTGGTAGTTTTGCAGCAGACACTAATAGTAAATTTCAAATACAAATAATATATGCGCAAAGATAAACCAGCACGATTGATACTCGAAAATGGTGTAGTTTTTCATGGAAAATCGTTTGGCTCAGAAGAGTCGAGTTCGGGAGAGGTTGTTTTTAATACGGCAATGGTCGGTTATCCTGAAAGCCTAACTGACCCATCCTACGAAGGACAGATACTTACCATCACTTATCCAATAATCGGAAATTACGGAGTCCCACCTAACAGTATGACGCAAGGAGTTTCCGATTTTTTTGAGTCTGAGCGGATTCATGTAAAAGGATTGGTAGTATTGGACTATTCGCACGACTATTCGCATTGGAATGCTGAGCGAAGTCTTTCGGATTGGTTGAAGGAGGAGGGAATCCCTGCCATTTATGGCATTGATACGCGTGAGTTGACAAAATTGTTGCGCGACAATGGTTCGATGCTTGGAAAGATAGTAATTGGCGATGCCGATGAAGAGGTTATAGACTTTTACGATCCATCGAAAGAGAATTTGGTAGCAAAAGTAAGCTGCAAGGAGGTTGTTGAATATAAAAATGGTGAGAAGAAAGTGGTATTGGTAGATTGTGGAGTGAAACACAATATAATGCGCTATCTGCTTCGCAAAAACATTCACTTGATAAGAGTGCCTTGGGATTATAATTTCAACACTATTGAGTATGATGGAGTGTTTATTTCGAGTGGTGCAGGCAATCCTGAATTTTGTGAAACTACGATAGAAAATATTCGGTTGGCAATGAACGGAAATAAACCCCTTTTTGGTGTGAGTATGGGCAATCAGTTATTGGCAATGGCTGCTGGTGCAAAAAGCTACAAATTGAAATATGGACATCGCAGCCACAATCAACCTGTGAGAAGAGTGGGGGGAGATAGGTGTTACATCACTTTACAAAATCATGGCTATGCTGTGGACGTTAGCGAGCTGAGCAATGAGTGGGAGCCTTACTTCGAGAATATGAACGATGGTACTAACGAAGGGATAAGACATACATCGAAACCATTTTCGTCGGTTCAGTTTCATCCCGAATCTGTAAGTGGACCTACCGATACTGAGTTTCTGTTTCAAAATTTTATAGATATGTTGTAGATGCCACACAAAAACATTCAATTGAAACACTTAATATAAAAGCAACCAAAACAATAGGCACACAAGCGCAACGTGTGACCAACATGATATTATAGATAGATAAAATAAGCAAATGACAACAATAGATAAATCCACAAATAGACTACCTTACTCTCGCAATGATGTAAAGAAAGTATTGCTGCTAGGCTCTGGTGCACTCAAAATTGGAGAAGCGGGCGAGTTTGATTACTCGGGTTCGCAAGCCTTGAAAGCTCTGAAAGAGGAGGGGATAGAGACCATATTGATAAACCCAAATATTGCAACGGTTCAAACTTCGGAAGGATCGGCTGATAAAATATATTTCCTACCTATCACGCCTTTCTTTGTAGAGAAAGTGATAAAAAAGGAGCAACCCGATAGTATATTACTCGCTTTTGGCGGGCAAACAGCGCTTAATTGTGGTGTGAAGCTCTTTGAAGCTGGTATATTGGAGAAGTACAATGTGCAAGTACTTGGAACACCCGTTGAGACAATTATGGCTACTGAAGACCGTGATTTGTTTGTGAAAAAACTAAACGAAATAGGTGTAAAAACGATTCAGAGTGCGGCTACTAGTTCTATCAACGAATCGCTTGAAGCTGCCGAAAAATTGGGCTATCCCATTATTGTTCGTTCGGCATATTCATTGGGTGGTTTGGGATCGGGTTTTTGCAACAATCCCGAGGAGTTGAAGCAGTTGGCTGAGAAAGGTTTTTCCTATTCCAATCAGTTGTTGATTGAGAAGTCGTTGAAGGGCTGGAAAGAGATTGAGTATGAAGTGGTGCGCGACCAATATGACAACTGTATTACGGTGTGCAACATGGAAAATTTCGATCCGCTAGGTATTCATACAGGTGAGAGTATTGTGGTAGCTCCATCGCAAACATTGACCAACTCAGAGTATAACAAGTTGCGGAGTCTTGCCATACAAATTGTGCGCCACTTGGGCATAGTGGGTGAGTGTAATGTGCAGTATGCATTGGACACAGACTCTGAAGACTATAGAGTGATTGAGGTGAATGCACGTTTGAGTCGTTCGTCGGCTTTAGCTTCGAAAGCAACTGGATATCCGTTGGCTTTTGTGGCTGCTAAGTTGGGCTTGGGATATGGATTGTTTGATTTGAAGAACTCTGTAACTAAAACCACTACAGCCTTTTTTGAGCCATCGCTCGATTATGTGGTGGTGAAGATACCTCGTTGGGATTTGGGTAAATTTAGTGGTGTTACAAAAGAGATTGGCTCGAGTATGAAGTCGGTTGGCGAAATAATGTCTATTGGTCGCACATTCGAAGAAGCTATTCAGAAAGGTCTGCGGATGATTGGGCAGGGCATGCATGGTTTTGTTGAAAACAAAGAGCTGAAAGTTGATGATATAGATAAGGCATTGAGAGAGCCTACCGATGAGCGTATATTTGTGATAAGCAAAGCTTTTAGAGTGGGATATACTATTGATCAGATTCACGACTTGACAAAGATTGATAGGTGGTTTTTGCACAAATTGCACAATATATTGGTGACAGCCGAAGATATTGAAGCACTATCGGCACAGGATGCTGATTTGTCTAAATCTGAAAATGTCAAGTTTGATCCGCATCTAAGAATCGCTAAAAAACAAGGTTTCTCCGACTTCCAAATTGCACGGGCTCTTTGGAAAGAAGATATGCCCGAAGATGGGCCAGAGAAAATTCGTAAATATCGCAAGAGCTTGAATATACTTCCTGTTGTGAAACAGATTGATACGCTGGCTGCTGAATATCCTGCACAAGCCAACTACCTATATTTGACCTACAATGGCACTGAAAATGATGTGCACTACCTAAATGATAAGAGGTCGGTGATTGTGTTGGGATCGGGTGCTTACAGAATTGGGTCGTCGGTTGAGTTCGATTGGTGTTCGGTGAATGCTTTGAAGACTATTAGAAATGAGGGTTACCGCTCGGTGATGATCAACTATAATCCCGAAACAGTATCGACAGACTATGATATGTGCGACCGTCTTTATTTTGACGAGCTGACGTTTGAACGGGTGATGGATATCATTGAGTTGGAAAATCCGCATGGTGTGATACTCTCTGTTGGTGGACAGATACCGAACAACTTGGCGGTAAGATTGAATGATTTTGATGTAAATATACTAGGCACGCAAGCCAATAAAATTGATAATGCGGAGAATCGTCACAAATTCTCGAGTATGTTAGACGATTTGGAAATTGACCAACCTCGTTGGAAGGAGTTGACTTCGCTGAGCGATATTGAAAGCTTTGTGGATGAAGTGGGTTATCCTGTTTTGGTGCGCCCGTCATATGTGCTTTCGGGTGCAGCCATGAATGTTTGCTCTAACTATGATGAGTTGAAAAACTTCTTGCAATTGGCTGCTGACATTTCGTCGAAATATCCTGTGGTGGTGAGCGAGTTTGTTGAGAATGCCAAAGAGATAGAGTTTGATGCTGTGGCTGATCGTGGCGAGGTGGTGACTTATGCTATATCTGAGCACGTTGAGTTTGCAGGAGTGCACTCGGGCGATGCCACCATTCAGTTTCCACCACAACGTTTGTATGTGGAGACTGCTCGTAAAGTGAAGAAAGTGGCACGAAAGATTGCTAAGGCTCTGGAGATATCAGGTCCGTTCAATATTCAATTTCTTGCCAAAGACAATAAGATAAGGGTGATTGAGTGCAACTTGCGCGCATCGCGCTCTATCCCGTTTGTGTCGAAGGTGCTGAAGATAAACTTTATTGACTTGGCTACCAAGGTGATGCTAGGATTGGATGTGGAGAAACCCAATAAGAATGCTTTTGATTTAGACTATGTGGGGATAAAGGCTTCGCAATTCTCCTTCTCTCGCTTGCAAAAGGCCGACCCAGTACTGGGGGTGGATATGGCTTCGACAGGTGAGGTGGGTTGCTTGGGCGATACTTTTGATGAAGCATTACTCACAGCCATGTTGTCGGTTGGACACACAATTCCTAAAAAGAATGTAATGTTTTCGACAGGACCTGCAAGGTCGAAAGCCGACTTATTGGAGTCTGCTCGATTGTTGCACAGCAAAGGGTTTAACCTGTTTGCTACTGGAGGTTCGCAAAAGTTTTTGGTAGATAATGGAGTTCCTGCTACTTTGGTGTATTGGCCAAGCGAAAATAAGAGTCCCAATACCATTGAAATGTTGCAAGACAAGAAGATTGATATGGTGGTGAATATACCAAAAAACTTGAGTGCAAGTGAGTTGAAGAATGGCTACATGATTAGGCGCACATCTATCGATTTTAATATACCGCTTATCACAAACACGCGATTGGCAAGGGCTTTTATTCAAGCATTTTGCACGATGGATGTGGATGATATTGAGATTAAGAGTTGGGAGGAGTTTCATTA
>CAZUHZ010000066.1:4940-9877 GCA_964620895.1 uncultured Dysgonomonadaceae bacterium
TGGTAATACTTGCACCATTCTTTCAATCCACACTCATCGCATTTTGGATTGCGTGCAACGCAAACATACCTACCGTGAAGTATGAGCCAATGATGTGCTTTAGACAAGATTGGGCGAGGTATGTGTTTTACTAATTCCATTTCGCTTTGCAATGGGTTCTTTGCATTGCTAGTAAGTCCAATTCTATTGGCTACCCTAAATACGTGTGTATCAACTGCCATGGCAGGAGTGTCGAAAGCAACAGACAACATTACATTGGCTGTTTTGCGTCCTACTCCTGGAAGTGTAATCAAAGAGTCGAAATCGCTTGGCACTTCGCCATCAAAGTCACTTATCAACTTCTTAGCCATTCCCAATAAGCTTTTTGCTTTATTGTTGGGGTAGGAACACGATTTGATATATTCAAAAATCTCATCTTGCGATGACTCAGCCATTACTTCGGGCGCCGGAAAGGCTTCGAATAGTGCAGGAGTTATTTGATTTACGCGCTTGTCGGTGCATTGTGCTGAAAGAATTACTGCTATCAAAAGTTGATAATTGTTTTCGTATTCAAGCTCTGTTACAGACGATTGTGCATTTTCTTGAAACCAATTGATTACACCAGCGTAGCGTTCTTTTTTTGTCATTTTTTTAAATGGGTAAAGGATGAAGGGTGAAAAACCATTGTCACTCCGAACGAATGTGAGGAATCTCGTAACTATAGTAAAATCATTAACGGGATTCTTCGTCTCACTCAGAATGACACTAGTATTTCAGTTATAACTTTTAATTCAATAGCCAATTCCTAACTGTTATTTATCGTAATATCTCATCCGATAATGGAATAAACGTAGCGCTCAACTCAGGGTCTTCCGTAAATTCATCTAATGGAAACATCGGTCTGTTGATTCGTTTATAATCTAAGTTTAGCAAATCTTGATCTACACCTCCTGGTGTTAAAGCCATTACCCAATCGGCACGCATATCGTACAATTCGGGTACTAAGTAACCAATTTTTACGATAAGAATATCGGTTTCTCGTGGGTTGAGCCCTAACCGATCGAAAGCACTTTCGTAATGATAAGCCATTCGATTTTTTGTTACAATTACCGATACATTGCCCACCATTACAACTACTTCTGTTTGGTCGCTGTTTTCATTGTGCTCAATAGCAGTAATTACACCTTTTATGCGAACAGGTGGGGCATACCTATCGTCAACTTCAGCACCAGCTGTAGCATCAATTTGGCTGCCTACTCCCAGTTCTACAGCTTTAGCCACAAACTCTTTTCCTGGAATAGAAGCATAAATAACCGATTTGCCTCCTGCTTTTTTAAACTCGGGAGTTTTCAAAACCTCTGTAATTGTCCAAGTAACATCGCCAGCACCACCAGCAGTTGGGTTATCGCCCATATCGCTAATGATAAATGGTTTTTTGTCGCTTGCAATTGCAATTTCTAAAGCTTCGTCCCAATGTGTAGTAGGAGCAACAAAATCGAATTCATCTCTTACGCTCCAGTAATGTTTTGCCAACTTTTCTGCAGCTTTGCCTACAGCCTCTTTATCGTCACCGTAAGTAACAATCACACCATGGTTGCGTGGTTCGTCTGCCCATGGATATGACATCCATATTGAAGCATCTATTACATTGTCTTTGTCAATGAGAGCGGGGATAGCGCCATATAAGCTTTTTGCAGGCTCGATACGAGTACTAGTTTGTTCGCCTGGCAACAAGATTGGAACAGCTATCCACGCTTTATATGCAGGTTTTCCTTTGCCACTTTTTAATCTCGACAATAGATTGGTGACGGCTCTTTTTTTAGATTCGATGGCATCTTCGTGAGGTGCTAAACGATAGCAAGTAATCAAATCGGTGTGCTGAGCCAACCGTGGCGACACACTTCCATGTAAATCCATGCAAGTAGAAATAACTACATCAGTACCAATTACTTCTCTTATGCGAACAATAAAGTCACCCTCGGGGTCATCTAATCCTTGCACACTCATAGCACCATGAATGTCGAAATACAATCCGTCAAGCGGCAATGTCTCTTTTAGTCTATCCAATGTCTCTTGCACTAATGTTTCGTAAGCCTCGCGTGTTACAATCCCTCCAGGCATGGCATGTCCACGTAGGGTGGGTAGCCATTCAGCTTCGTGAATGAGTGATGAGTCTTGCGAGAAAAATGGATAGTAGCTAAAAACCTCTTCTCCTCTACGGGTGCGGAATGCCTCTACCTGAGTAACTGCTGGCGAAAAGGTGCTCGATTCGATTGCCAATCCTGCAATAGCAATGCGCGGAAGCTTTTTGTTTTCTTTTGCGCTATCTGCACAACTGAAAAATGCAATTGTGGCTAGAAAAAGAATAGCTAAGCCAATTATATTTTTTCTCATAAATCTATCTATTTATGTCTGTGTTTTTTGTTCTTATCTCCTATAGATGTATTGATTAGCAGTTATTCGGTTAGAGTTGATTGAGTAGTTGCACTGTGTGACATGCAACCAATGCTGCTGTTTCTGTTCTCAGCCTACTTTCGCCCAAAGATATGGGGGTAAAGCCATACTTAATGCTTTTTGCCAGCTCCTCTTCGCTAAAATCGCCTTCTGGACCAATCAATATAAGTGTATCTCTGTTGTTTTTAAAAATTTGTGTAAGAGACTCTTTAGGCATATCATAGCAATGGGCTATAAATTTTTGTCCTGAGAAAGGTTGTTTGATAAACTCGTCAAATTTTACCATCTCATCAAATTGAGGAAGCCTGCATTTTTGCGACTGCTTCATGGCAGAAACCATTATCTTTTCGAGACGTGTTGCGTTGATATGCTTTCGTTCAGAATATCTACAATTGAGTGGAGAGAATGTGTCTATGCCTATTTCGGTGGCTTTTTCTACAAACCACTCCATACGGTCTAATTTTTTGGTGGGTGCAAATGCAATGTGTAGGTCAAAACTCCACCCTTTAGCTTGAGGCAACTCTTCTTCAATGGCTACTATACAGCTTTTTGGGTTGGCTTGTAGTAGTTGTGCACGATAGAAATAACCTTTTCCGTCTGTGATGAATAGGCGATCACCCTCTTTCATTCGTAACACTCTTGCACAATGTTGCGACTCAGTTTCGGGCATTTCGGGATTGGTACGTATATGAGGGCAATAGAAAATTGTATCCATAAATTGTATGTAGGGTGCTACTCTTTTCGTTTGCTCAATTCATCGCGCAAGATGATTGCTGTTTCGAAATCTTCTTTGCTTAAAGCTTCTTCAAGAAGCGAGTTGATAGTTTCGGTGCTCAAATGAGATAAGTTTTTGTCGTCGTCAGATATAAATTCTTTTATCTCAGTATGCTCATCATCTTCATTGTCAAATATAACTGACATGTCGCGCATAATCTCTTCTGTTGTGTGGATAGTAGCACCAGTGCGGATAGCAAGGGCTACACCATCAGAAGTTCTAGAGTCTATTTTGTATTGATTTTCGCCTTGTTGTAAGGTTAGCTCAGCATAGAAAGCGCCATTTTCGAATTTATGTATATATACATCAAGCAACTCTATATTTAGTGCTGTAAAGGTCGATACCATCAAGTCGTGCGATAATGGACGAGGTGGTTTTATTTTTTCCATAACAATGGCAATTGATTGCGCTTCGGGCGTGCCAATAACAATGGGAAGCCTACGAGGTCCATCGCTTTCGGCAAAAATTAAGGCGTAAGCTCCAGCTTGCACTTGGCTGAAAGAGATGCCTAGAATAGATAGTTTTACTTTTTGGTCCATATTCGTTTGATTTTCTACATCAAATATACCACTTTAAATCTTTATTTTCAAAAATATCACTATTTGTAGCAAAATTAATGCGTTTTATTGTGGATATATGAAAACTTTTGTATCTTTGCAACCGTTAAAACAAACAGTTCACACGGTGGTTGTAGCTCAGTTGGTTAGAGCGCTTGATTGTGGTTCAAGAGGCCGCGGGTTCGAATCCCGTCTTCCACCCCAAATCGTTTTAAGATAAAAAACACGCAACTTTTGAGTTGTGTGTTTTTTTGTTTATATGGTGTTTGTGGTTACGATTACCAGTTACTATCTGTTTTAATTTTCTATCAAATTCAGTAATATCACTTCGTAGCTAAGCCATTTAGGCTGATGAAAGTCTCTCTAATTGTGCTTTGTATAATATATTTGCAGCAATATTGGTTGTGAAATCAGCTAGCGTGCGAAATATAAAAAACTCTCTTTCTCTTTTTTTTATCGTAGAAATGGCATTCATCTCTCTCTCTTTATTTCGTTGGTCGTAGATTTGGCGTTTATGTCATTAATTTCATTTCCACGGCGGTGGATTTGAGTTTTATGACGTTTTTTTCATTTCCACGAGCTTAGATTCTAGTTTCATCTCATTTCCTAATTTCCGTAGCGGCAGATTTGAGTTATATGCCATGGCTACCGATTACTATAGAGTAGATTCGAATTTCATGTCATGACTGCTGAATCATATACTTTGGATTTGAATTTCATGCAATGATTGCAGTTTCGTATCTGTAGGGTCTATTTTCTAACGCATAAAGGTGACTTTTTTTATAAAAACATCGTTTTAAACTTTTAATTTAAAGTGTATCCCAAGCGCCTAAAGTATTCCATGCCCATATAAATCCTTTTACAAGAAGATATATCATTACTATTGCCAATACAATAAACAGAATTGTGTTGAATGGAGAGTTGTTGTGTATTCTTTTCGGTTTCTTGTAGCTTTTTTGTGGACTGTTGAATTCTATCATTGGTTTCATAGCGGTAATTGGTTAAAGGGAGTTAGACATCTATATATTAAACAGTTGAAGGTGGGAAAATGTTTTATGAAATATAAAAAGCAAGGTTATAATCCTCGCACTACTCATTGCAACATAAATGCAAGCACCATAGATATCAAATTACCTCTTTAACCCACATTATTCATCACATTTTTATTAATA
>CAZUHZ010000067.1:0-9811 GCA_964620895.1 uncultured Dysgonomonadaceae bacterium
ACTGATTCTTATTATCTTCCGAAGTCAGTAAATATACTTTATCGTCATAGTTGAACAATGATGAGCCTTTCACATCAAAACTTGGAGTTGTAGATGTCTCGGCTATCTTATCCCCATCTTCTTGCAGCATCCAAACTTTACTATTCTGTACACCATCTATATCTCTGCCTCCTGTTGCAATCAAATATTTAGCTGTATTGATAGACTCAATATTTACTGTTGTAAAAGCAAAATCATGAACTGGAAAGCTAGAGGGTATTTCATTCAACACAGCCATCGAAGAGAAATTCAATGTTTTAGCAAACTTATATTTATCGCCATCTTTCACAATAGCTAAAATAAAGTCGGAGTTAAATGAAGGGAACCTCCCTAAAATCGATATTACAGGCAGATTAGTTGCCTGTTCTGCCCAGTCTATTCCGTTTTGTGAGATATAAACTTTATTGTCTGTACCTAAGGCACACCACACTTCACTCTCTTCAATACTATGGTTTTGTATAGATTTAAATACAACATTCTGAGGCAATCCAACTAAAGGTTGTGCTGCCCATGACTCCCCATCTGTAATAGGTGAAGTGGAAAGACTAATGGTGTTGTTTGCACTATAATATGTAAAGAAACTCTCTTTGTTTGAAACAGTTACTTGATCGATTGGTGTGGTTATATAGTCGCTTTCTACATTTTGCCAAAATATTGTATCAGGGTCTTGTTGATGCGTGTTTAGTATAAATGTGTACATCTTTTTAGTTATACCATCTTGTGCATACACCTCTATGTTTTTCAAATTACTAATCATCACAGAGTCAGTCATATTCCAAATATAAACACTATCGGGATTGTTTAGATGTAACTTTATTCCGCTAGCATCATTCGTATTCAACTGCATTTTTGCCATCGAAACATCAAAAAGATAGGGTAGAGAGTCTTTGTTGAATATAGTAGGAGCAGAAGCAACTTGATTTATTGAAAAAGCAACTTTAGGCAAAACATTTAAGGTGTCTTCTCTAGAAGAAAATCCTATGGAAATAATCTGAGCATCTGACGAAAATTCATAACCCACATCATCGCCAGAACCTAAACAAGAAGTCAATATAAAAATAGTCGCTAAAAGCGCAAGACAGTAACTAAACCGGTTAGATATCATTTGTTTCAAAAAATTTGTATAATCTATTTAATCTGTGCAAAAGTATGAAGTTTTTCCTCTTCCACCATAGATAAATTAATATTTAATTTTAATTTCGAGTTATTTCGTTCTTTATATGATAATGAAGGGAATCTATATACTTTTTAGCATTTATGACTGACCCACTCACCTTTGGGGCTCTTATGCCACAGCCAATTTCGAGGTCGGCTACCTCTACAAATGCTTCATCCCAAACATTGCGTTTCATGAATGAAGAAAGAAGCATACTTCCCCCTTCAACAATTAGTGTAGAGATGTTTAGCTCGTAAAGTTTTTTGAGAACCTGCCCAATAACATCCTCCTCAAAATTGATGCGAATGCTTTTAATATTTCCAGTAACGGGATAAGAGTTCAACTCTGTAAACACAATTGTGGAGGCACAATCATTGAATAGATTACTATCAATAGGCAGCCTACCTGTTCTGTCCAAAACTATTCGTGTTGGTCTGTCGCCACACCACTTTCGTGTAGTAAGTGTAGGGTTGTCTTTAAGTGCTGTATTTGTACCAACCATTATACCCATGGTTTGACTGCGCATCTTGTGAACAATACATTGTGTAACACTATTAGAGAGCTTAAGTGATGGTGAGTTTCTACTTTCTCTTTCATTATCAATAAACCCATCTTTGGTTTGCGCCCATTTGAGCGTTACAAATGGACGTTTCTCTATCTGATTTACAAAAAAAGATCGATTCAATTTTCTCGCCTCATCTTCAAGCACCCCCACTGTTACCTCAATGCCTGCATCTTTAAGCATTTGGATACCCCTGCCTGCAACTTTATCATTGGGGTCTTCAACTGCTATCACAACTCTTTTAAATCTCTTACTTGCAATCAGCTCTGCACAAGGTGGAGTTTTTCCGTAATGCGAGCAGGGTTCAAGCGAAACATATAGTATAGACTCTTTCAATAGTGCGGCACCTTTCACAGAGTTTATGGCATTCACTTCGGCATGAGCTTCTCCCATCTTTCTGTGATATCCCTCACCTATAATCCTATCATTTTGCACTATAACGCAACCAACAAGTGGGTTGTTCTTGGTAGTTCCAAGACCTTTCTTTGCCAATTGCAAACATCGCAACATATATTTTTCGTCTGTGCTCATTTTTATTTACCTTTGTTGTTCAAAGTTTTCAAGATAAGTTGATGCTATGCGTAACTCAACCCTTGGAAACAACTACTCGACAAGGATAACCTTTCGAGCAAAAAAAACATCTTCCATGTTTAAAAACCCTGTCGAATACATTCGCAATCAACTAAATAGCACCTTCTCAGAGGGTGAGATTAGAGCATATACCAGGCTTATTCTGGAAGAAGTATGCAATTTATCTTATTCCGATATTGCATCCTGCAAACTTAATGATTTATCTGACAACGAAAAACAAAATATAATTAGCATAATCAAACGTTTGCAAAACGACGAGCCAATACAATATATACTAGGCAATACAGAGTTCTATGGATTGAATTTTAAAGTGACTCCTGCTGTATTAATTCCTCGCCCCGAGACCGAAGAGTTGGTAGAATGGATTCTATTAGATACAAAACACCCCAATCCTCATATATTGGATATCGGCACAGGAAGTGGTTGCATAGCAATAGCCTTGGCTAAGAAAATGAACGCTACTGTTGATGCGTGGGATGTTTCTACAAAAGCCCTAGAAATAGCAAAAGAGAATGCAATAGCAAACAATGTATCTGTCATCTTTTCAGAGATAGATGTTTTGAAGTATCAACAAAACGAGCAGCGTTTTGACATCATCGTTAGCAATCCCCCTTACATAAAGGAGGCGGAAAAGAAGATGATGAGTAAAAACGTTTTAGATTTTGAGCCTCAACAAGCTCTTTTTGTGCCTGATAGCGATGCCCTTATTTTTTACAACCGCATTGCAGATATAGCCCAACAGCAATTGACCAACAATGGCATGCTCTACTTTGAGATTAATCAGGCAAAAGGGATAGGAATTGTGCAATTGTTGGAAAAGAAGGGGTTTGTAAACGTGGAGTTGAAAAAAGATATCTCTGGAAACAATAGGATGGTTCGTGCAATGAAAGAATAACCAAAAAGATAACAATAGATGGAACAAGCACCCAAAACAATATCAGAATCAAAAGCATTGAGCAGAGTAGCTAATCAGTGCGCTAGAAGAGAATATTGTGTATTCGATATCGAAACAAAACTACAACGATACAACCTTGATGAAGAAGCTATCGAAAATATTATTGCTTATCTAATAAAAGAGAAATATATAGACGAATTGCGCTTCACACGTAGCTTTATAAAGGATAAAGTCCGTTTTAATAAATGGGGAAAAACAAAGATAGAATTTGCCCTTAGGCAAAAAAAAGTCCCTAAAAACATCATGGAAGAAGCCTTTTCAGATTTCACAGACGAGGAGCTGAACCATTCGCTGCAAGATTTGCTACAAGCAAAATGGAAAACTATAAAAGCAGCCTCAGACTACGAAAAGCGAAACAAACTCATTCGTTTTGGTTTGAGTAGAGGTTTCGACATGAACAATATTTTGAAATGCATGGAAAATATAAAATAGCATGGATTTAAAGTGGGTAGTAGAAGAAGTTGCTCATTATTTCTATCCCAACCGTTGCTCGTTTTGTCAAACAAAGTTGTTGCCAAAAGAGATGGGTGTCTGTTTACGATGCCTCTATAAACTACCCAAAACCAACAACTTTGACGAGCGCAACAACTTTGGCGAAATACTCTTAGCAGGACGATTCCCTTTCGAACGCGTTGCTTCATTTGCATTTTTCACCAAAGAGGGACTCCTGCAATCTCTTATACACGACTTAAAGTACAACAATAAACCCTACATTGGACATTTGATAGGTGCTCTATTTGGAGCAGACTTATTGGAGAGCAATTTCCTTGCACCCATAGATGTGATTGTACCAGTTCCACTTCACCAAAAAAAGCAAACAATAAGAGGATACAACCAGGCTGAGGCTTTTGCCCAAGGCATTTCAAAAGCTACTTCCATACCCGTATCTATTGACGAGCTTATTCGTGCCATTAACAATCCCACACAAACAAAACGATCTAAAACTGAACGTTGGGAAAACGTGAAGGGCATTTTCAAAGTAATAGATACCAAAGTGTTTCAAAACAAACATATTTTACTTGTTGACGATGTAATAACAACCGGCTCAACCCTCGAAGCATGTGCTAATGCACTATTACATTGCAACGATGTCAAAATTAGTATTGCAACCATTGGAGAGGCTTTGTGATTCTATCTAACCAGTTTTAAAAACCACTTTCAAAAAAAAGTTATTACAAATACTTTTATTAATTAGAAAAGTAGCACTAAAAGCACTATTTTTGTGGCTTATCAAGAATAAAAACAATAGAACAGTTATGAATTCATTAGAAAAGATTACAGCAAAAAAACTTTTAAAAATTAAAGCAGTAAAACTACAGCCCTCAAACCCCTTTACATGGGCTTCGGGTTGGAAATCGCCAATTTATTGCGACAACAGAAAGTTGATGTCTTATCCTACTATACGTAATTTTCTGAAAATTCAGTTTGCACGCATTATACTTGAGAAATATCCAGATGTAGAGGCTATTGCTGGCGTGGCTACTGGTGCAATTGCACCAGGTGCAATTGTAGCCGATTTACTTGGTCTTCCTTTTGTATATGTCAGAGCTACGCCTAAAGGGCATGGTTTGGAAAACCTGATTGAAGGAGATTTAAGACCAAAACAAAAAGTTGTAGTGGTAGAAGACTTGGTTTCAACTGGATTGAGTAGCTTAAAAGCTGTAGAAGCCATTCGCAAAGATGGAGCAGAGGTGCTTGGCATGGTTTCTATATTCACTTATGGATTTCCGATTGCTGCTAAAAACATGGAAGAAGCAAATGTACAGCTCACCAGCCTAAGCAACTACGAAGCTATACTAGACGAGGCTTTGCACACCGAATACATCGACGAGTCGGACCTACAAACACTACAAGACTGGAGGGAGCAACCAGACACTTGGGGCAAAACAAAATAATCAAAACATAACACATGACAGAGTTTGTAAGCGAAATAAAGAAAATACCATTCTCAGATGAAATGGTATTCAGTGTGCTTTCTGATTTAAGCAAACTGGAACTTTTAAAAGATAAACTACCCGAAGATAAAATCAAAGATTTTTGGTGCACTGCCAATAGTTGCTCCTTCTCGGTTGACCCTGTGGGCAAGGTTACTTTTGATATAGTAGAAAGAGAGCCCAACAAAACGATAAAACTCAAATCACAAGGATTACCTTTCGAGGTGAATGCGTGGATACAACTAGTATCGAAAGGCGAAAATGACACCCGCATGAAACTAACCTTGCGTGCCAAACTAAATCCATTTATCAAACCAATGGTGAACACTCCCATGAAAGATGGGGTGGACAAAGTATCGGATGTGATTGCGGGGCTGGCTTATGATCAACTGTGAAATTAATGGTTAATTGTTAATTATTAATTGTCAATCAGCTAAGGGAATCCTTTTAAAGGAATATAGTATAAATTCAAATCAGAATTAAAGGTTTTGGTTTGGATTTTTTTGATTAATAGCAATCAGCGGTTAGCTTTCAGCAGTCAGCAAATGGGTTTTAATTTTTGTCATACTGAACGCAAGTGAAGTATCCCATCAAGCGTTTTAGAACAATTAATGGCGAGTTGTAGGTTTGCTAAAGTGATTCACTACGTATCGGAATGACAAAGTTTTTTAAGGGATAAGTCAGGAGATCTGCGCCAACCACAAGACAGAGAGACGCAAAAGAAATACATTATAGACAAAAATGGGTTGAATGCTATTTTGTTGCGTGATGGTGTTGTGTCACTGGGCTCATTATTGAATATCTGTGTGCGGAGCAGGAGCTCCACACCCCCAGAAAATCAAAGCCTTTCGCCTTGCTAACAAACGCATTTGACGGCTGGTTTGCATAAAACTAGTTGTTTACATGAACAACATATTATAAAACTATGCCATTGGCAACGCAAGTGTAGCACCCCATCAAGGTTTATAGAACAGTTAATGGCGAGTTGTAGGTTTGCTAAAGTAATTCCTTACTACGTATCGGATTGACATTTTTTTTAAGGGATAAGTCACACCATTTTCAACTTTCAATTTTCAATTTTCAACTAACTCAATCCTTCAACCTCAACCAAGCAGAAAAAAACTTCAATTCCGTTTGATCCAAAAACCTATTCAATGTTTTATAAGCACTCTGGTCAGGGTTTTTCTTCACCATCTCCATAGCCTCTTCGCGTCTAGTATCGGTTACAAAATCTTCAACCTTCACCTCACCAGTTTTGATAAACTGACTCAAGTGTGTAGCTATTGTGCCCACCTTCAAATTACGAAACTCAGCAATCTCTTCGATAGTTTTGCCCGACTGGTACAGCTCTAAACTCTCTCTTTGGCTTGCACCTTTCACCTGTTTTGGTTTTTTCTCTTTCTCTTGTTTCTTCTCTTTCTGCTCAGCATCCATCTTGTTCATACGCGACGATAACCCTTTCTCTTCGCAATACTTTCTAATCTCGTCTAAAAAGTAGCTACCATATTTTTCCAATCTCACTTTGCCAAAACCATATATCAACAAGAAATCTTTGGGCGTTTGCGGCAAATAGTCGGCTAACTCTTGCAGCGACCTTGTCTTTGCAACAATATAGGCAGGCACATCGCTCTCTTTTGCCAATTCGTTTCTTATATCGCTGAGTCGCTGCATCAAATCGGGATGGATGGATGCTTTGGGTATAGCCGCACTTCCACCATGGGTTTGCAATTTGGGTAACTTAATAACCAAGCTTTTCCTCCAACTAAAATAGCTCTCCGTTGTAAACTCTTGCTTCAGCTTAGATATATACTCTCTTTTTTGGGCAACTTGTGTATAAAAACTCAGCAAATCATCGTCGTACGATTTTGCTATATCTCTATTATCACAATAAGCAGGCGAATCGGCTACCTGCTCCATCAGATAATCTAGTTTTTCTACAAAATATTGCGACGAGGCGCCCAATCTCTTTTGCAACAATGCTTCATCGATAAGCACATCGCTCATAATATTGTTGAGCTGAACAGAAAACTTATCTGCCACCTCTTTCACCTCCTTTGTCAGTTTGGTTAACTCAGCCAAAAACGGAGCAGTTTCATCGTTAAACGAAGTGCCAGCTTTGTTGACATCTACTCGCAAGAAAGCCACAGTTTTTAGAATAGGATTAAAATCGAACAACTCCAAGAGCAAATGCTTGCGATATTCCTTTTGCGAATTCTCCAACTTATCAGCCAGTTCGTCCGCTTCATTCTTGCGCGACGAAAAGTTGAGAACCGTGGCTTCATTGCGCAAACTATTCTCATTTATTTTGCTCTTCAACACTATTCCTTCCAGTGTTCGGCATCGGCTGAGTGCCACATACACTTGCCCTGGAGCAAAAGCAGCACCTGCATCAATTATCGCTTTGTCGAAGGTCAATCCCTGACTCTTATGAATAGTTATAGCCCAAGCATGGCGCAACGGCAACTGGGTAAAACTACCTGTTAGCTTCTCCTCCAACTCTGTTGTCTCTTTGTTTACCTTATAAGCCATATTTTCCCAAGTCATAGGCTCTACAAAGATAGCATTTTCGTCACCTGGGCAGGTTACCTTCACAAAGTCTTTGTCAATAAAGGTTACTTCGCCAATCTTGCCATTATAAAACCTACGGGGTATTTCGGTGTCGTTTTTCACAAACATCACTTTAGCCCCTTTCTTTAGCTCAAGGTCTGTTTCTACAGGATAACTTCCAGTTGGGAAACTTCCAGTAATGTTAGCTGTAAACCAATGTGATTTTCCCTCTATCTTTTTCAGCTCAGCACTGTTTATAAGATCAGCTTTATTGTTATGCGTAGTGAGGGTAACATATACCTCGTCCTTGTTGGGAACAAAAGTAGGATTGTAGGTGCTATGCAGCTTGGCTAATGATTCAGGCGAAAGCCTGTTGCGCCTTACCTCATCCAATATATGAATAAAATCGGCATTCTTTTGCCTAAACACTTTGTCAAGCTCTATATATACTAAAGGGATTTGCTGCATTACGTGGCTATTAAAAAAATGCACGCCTTCGTAAAAGCTCCGCAATATCTGTAACTCATCGCGCTTAGCCACAGGCGAAAGTTGAAACATATCGCCAATAAAAATTACTTGTACGCCGCCAAAAGGAAGATTGTCTCTGCGTCGGTAGTGCCTCAACACAGTGTCTATGGCATCTAACACATCGGCACGCACCATACTTATTTCGTCTATCACCAACAACTCTAGCTCGCGCAACACTTTTTGCTGATTGCTACGCATCTTCATTTTACTTATCAGCTCTTTTTTACCAACTGGAGTGGGAGCAAAAGGCGAAAATGGCAATTGGAAGAAAGAGTGAATAGTTGTGCCGCCCGCATTTATTGCAGCAATGCCCGTGGGGGCTACCACAGCAATCTGCTTTAGACTTTCTGCTTGTAGTTTTCTCAAAAAAGTTGTCTTTCCTGTTCCCGCTTTTCCTGTAATAAAAATTACTTGATTGGTTTGTGTGGCAAATTCGTGCGCTAGTTGGTAATAATCGGACATATTGATGACTGTGTTAAATCATTTTGTTATTAAAAAATCTAAGATAGATATTTTTACTTAAATGTGAAAGATGTTTGATAAATAAAAAAGGGTTTTGACTTTATTGTTAGCCCATATTACTCGTATTTTCAGCTCTTGCTCGGGGCTTAAACATGAGAGCCTTGTAAAGTTAGGGATTAACTTTATCGATAATACTTTCCTCACACAATCAATGCTGAAAACCGTAACAATAGTAACTATTTGACCAATTTGATTCGTGCAATTCGTTTATCACCTTATTTCTGTGTCATTGCTACAATTCACGTCATAAACAGTTTTTCTCCTTCTTTATTTAAAGTGTTAAAAGCTAAAAGCTTTGAATACATTCACACCGTTTGCAAAACGGTGCTGAGGGAAACAGTAGCTCCTGAGAATGTGGAGCTCCTTTTTACACCACCTACCCCGCTTGCCCCATGAAATTAAAATACATATTTCATTAGGGTGAAATTGAAGTTGCTATTTAACAAGTGTAAAATCGGATTTTCATTTCATTCTAGCTCCGCACCTTGATAGGCAGGTTTGGGTGTTTTTATTACTATTCCTCTAAATTAACAATATTAACAACTACTAAGCAATAATTAATAACTGCTTGATCCTCCCATTTCTCCTCCTATTTCAACCCTTTGTTCTTTTACTTCAGTTTCTAGTTCGTGCTACCTGAAAATTTTTTCGCAAGTTGAAAATAGATTAATTAGTTGATAACCAACTAAATGTTTTTGCAGCAGTTTCAAAAACACTTTACTTTGAAAATAAACAACTCTTACTTTATTTCAAAAACACTTTACTTTGAAATAAAATATTTTTATTTATTTTCAAAGTAAGATGGAAATGAAAAAACGAGAACTTATTTTAATTCATTTCAATATGTTTCCTTAACATTGTAGCTTTTTTTTATCTCATAATAACCTGTTTCAATAACAAATCAACCCCACTTTCTCTCAATGTAGTCTGTTTTCATCTTGTCGAGTTTGCTTTTCAACTTAAAGCAACTTACACAA
>CAZUHZ010000068.1:0-9745 GCA_964620895.1 uncultured Dysgonomonadaceae bacterium
AGGAACATCAAGCGGTACAGTAACAGATGTGAATGGGAATTTCACATTGAATAATGTACCAAGAAACTCTATTTTAGTCTTCTCATTTGTTGGAATGACTCCGCAAGAAGTTGAAGTTAAAGATCAAAGAAGCATCAATATCACAATGGAAGAAGGAGCCATTGGTCTTGAAGAAGTTGTTGCTATTGGTTATGGTACAATGAAAAAGAGAGATTTAACAGGAGCTGTATCATCTATTAGAAGTGATGAGTTATTACTCTCAAACCCACAAGGTATCAACCAGGCTTTACAGGGCAAGTTAGCCGGTGTACAGGTTCAACAAGCTGATGGTGCTCCGGGTGCAGGTATCAATATATTGGTTAGGGGTGCTAACTCATTCACTACTAGCAATGAACCACTTTATATTCTCGATGGAGTGCCTTTTGAAGCTGGAAATGCTCCTGCTGCTGGGCAATTTGGAGACAAGCAACGCAACAATCCTTTAAGTCTTTTAAACCCCAATGACATTGAGTCGATTGAGGTACTAAAAGATGCTTCTGCTACTGCAATTTACGGTTCACGTGCTTCAAATGGGGTTGTTATCATAACCACTACTGGTCGCAGCGCATCTAAAGCCAAGATTAATTTTAGTTCAAGTTTTGGACTTTCTAAAATAGCTAGTAAAATTGATGTGCTTGATGCAGCTACATATGCCGAGTATCGTAATGAGCAAGCAATTAATGGCTATACCTATGACGGAAAAGAACGTGTTGACGATGATAATCTTCCTTTTCCAGTTAATGGAAGATGGAGCTATGCAAGAGAAACTGATCCAGACACTGGTCTTGAGATTGTAACTGATAGCACCTATCTTCCAAGTCCTAGTGATTACAGAGCTGGATATGATGGTGGAGGCACAAATTGGCAAGATCAGATTTTTCAAACAGGTTTAACGCAAGAGTACAACCTGAGCTTTTCACAGGGAGATAAAGACGGTCACTTTAGTTTCTCTGGAGGAATATTAGATCAGGAGGGAGTAATTGTCAATTCTTATTATAAAAGATACACAATGCGTTCTAGTTTTTCTAAAAAACTATCTGACCGTATTGAATTGGGTAATAATCTAAGTGTTACTGAGTCAACTAATCGATTGGCTAGAACAAACAGTGAAACTTATGGTGTTATTCCATCAGCTATCTCATTTAATCCTACTCGTCCTGTTTTTGATCCCGAACGTGACTCAGGATTTACAGAAGATTCATCAACAGGTTTAGCCAATCCTTATTTATATACCAGAACTGCAAAAAACTTAGTCGGAGCACTTAATGTCTTTAATTCAGCTTATGCTGAGATTTCATTCTTTGACTTTTTAAAATTTCGACAAAACTTGGGTTATGGTAATAATAAAAATACTAGAAACGAATACTATAATCGTTGGGTTGGAGAAGGTAGGGCGCCGATAAATGGAAGTGGAAGACAGGCCGATAACTTCTACAAAAGCTTAACCCTTGAATCGATGGTGAAGTATAATCAGACATTTAATGAAATACATTCATTAGATGCAGTTGTTGCATGGACTTATGAAAATGTAAATTGGGGTGGTAAAACAATGAGTGGTTCAGATTTCCCAAACGACTTGACCGAAGAGAATGATATGGGTGCTGCAATTCTGCAAGATAAAAACTCAAGCAGTCGTGGAGAAAGTTCGTTAATGTCATATCTAGGACGTGTCAACTATTCATTGTTAGACAAATATCTGTTTACAGTTTCATTTCGTCGAGACGGTTCAAGCCGTTTTTCGAAAGTTAATCGATGGTCTAACTTTTCATCATATGCTTTTGCATGGCGTCTTTCGGATGAAACTTTTGTGAAAAACTTAAACTTTTTTGATGACCTGAAGCTTCGAGTTAGCTACGGACAAACTGGTAATCAGGGTGTAAATGCTTATGCTACTCGTTCTAGATTTGAAGCTCAAAACTATCCATATAACGGAAGCTTGACAAGTGGTTATGCTGAATCACGTTGGGGTGGTCCAGCCAATCCCAATCTCAAATGGGAAACTACAACTCAATCAAATTTAGGTTTAGACATGACTTTCTTAAATAACCGTGTAAATCTAAATGTTGACATATATCATAAGAATACAGAAGATTTACTTCAAAACAGATTTATTCCTTCAAGCACTGGTTTCTCAAGTTTAGCATCTAATTACGGAGAGATTAAAAATAAAGGATTAGAAGTTGCTACAGGTATATTTATATTTTCTAAAAGAGACTTCAGTTGGAAATTAGATGCAAATGCATCTATAAATAAAAATGAGGTTAATGGTCTCGAAGCTGATCAGTTTTCTGATGTAGCATGGGGATTGGAAAGTATGTTTCTACGTCGTAATGGCGAACCTATTGGTTTGATTTATGGTTATCAAGAAGATGGGTTTTATGACAATGAAGCGGAGGTTCGTGCTGACCCACTTTTTCACGGTGAATCAGATTCAAGAATCCGCAGTATGATTGGACAAGTAAGATATAAAGATATAAATGATGATGGGGTTATTGATGATAGGGATAAAGCAATCATCGGTAATACCAATCCTAAAGTTTTATTTGGAATAACAAATTCATTTAGGTATAAAAACATGTCTTTCAGCTTTTTCTTACAAGGGACTCAAGGGAACGACATATTAAATGTTAACTTGAAAAGCTACGATGTTGCAGGAACTGTAAATATGCCCACTTTCATTTATGATAAACGTTGGACTCCCACTAACAGAGCTAATGCAGAGTCTCCACGTCCTGATGGCACTTATACTAGAAGCCTCAAAGCTTCTGATCGCTTAGTTGAAGATGGTTCCTATCTTCGTCTTAAAAATGTAAATATTGGATATAATTTTCAGAAACCTTTTCAATGGGTTGAATCTATAAATTTATCTGCAAGTGTAAATAACTTATTTACAATAACAAACTATCGTTGGTATGACCCAGACGTAAATACTTTTGGTTCAGATATTTCACGTAGAGGAGTAGATATGGCATCTTACCCTACTGCAAGAACATTTTCTTTTAACTTAATGTTTGAATTTTAATAATATGACTATGATGAATTTCAATAAAAACACAAGAGTTTTTTTCACCCTTCTTTCATTTTTGATTTTTTTCTCTTGTTCCGATATGTTGGATGAAAAAACGTACACGTTTGTTTCTGGAGAAGATCTTGCTAGTAGCAATAGTTATGAAGAACTTGTAGCAGGAGCTTACAACACGCTGAATTTTGGTTTTGAATGGGGTAACTACCATAATATTGTAAATTTCGATACTGATTATCAAAGTGGTCCTACTTGGGCTTTTGGTGCTATTGGTGCTGGAAACTTCTATGAAGATGGTTCGAATAACAACTTCTATAATTACTACTATATCAGCATTCATAGAGCAAACTACCATAAACACATTATATCTACAATGGATCTTGATGAGAAGCTAAAAAACAATGCTATGGGAGAACTATCATTTTTGAAGGCTTGGAGTTATTTTAATTTAGTGCAATTTTATGGTGATTTATGCTTATTTAAAAAATCAGTAGGTGAAGGTGAGGAATTTTACAAACCTCGTTCTCCTATACAAGAAGTTTATGAGCATATAATTGAGGAGTTGAAATTTGCAGAAGAAGCTATGTTTTCCACTCAGGATCCTGAATATCAGCTAGGACATGCATCTAGTGGTGCTGCAAAAGCTCTACTAGCTAAAGTTTATGCAACCATTGGTTCAGCATCTATGTCAACAGGTAAAATTTCTGTTATGGGAGGACCAGGTCATAAATTTAACGATGAAGGTGCTAAGGAGTTTCTACCTGTACCTAAAAAGTTGACATTTAACAAGAAACAAGTCAAAGGATATGAGAATTTTGATTCTAATGAATATTATACTTTGGCTATGAATAAAGCTAAAGAGGTAATAGATTCTGGAGACTTTTACCTATTTCCATCTCAACAAGAACTATGGTCAAATTCTAGTCGCAACTTGGGAGAGTATATTTTCACTCTTCAAACTGTTCCTGGAAGCAGTGCGACAAGTAATTTCATATCTACTGATTATATTGGATATATTAAAGAAGATGGGCTACTCACGTCTGGATATTACGTACAACGTGACCATTGGTATCAGCTGTTTGACGAAAATGATGCCCGTGTAAAATGGGGAGTTATTCATCGTGTTCCTTTTGCTAAAGATGCTTCAGGTAACATACTTCATACTTTTTATCCAGCCAAAGATAGTGTTAAAGTGCGATTAGGTATTGATGGTTATGATCCAACTGATTCATTACGATATGATGCTCATCTATATGGTTCAAAACTAAGAAAGTTTGAACAAATTACAGTTCCTCGTAACGGTCAACGTGGAGATTTTAATTTCCCTTTTATGAGATACGCAGAGACGATTTTGATTTATGCTGAAGCTTCTAATGAAGTTAATAATGGACCAACAGAGGCAGTCTTAACAGAAGTGACAAAATTAAACACTCGCAATAATAGCCCAACTGTAAAAGCTATGGCTGTTACTAGACCATGGACGCAAGAAGAGTTCCGTTCATATATATTGGAGGAACGTGTTAAAGAGTTTGCTGCTGAAGGTATTAGAAGGTTTGACTTATTGAGGTGGGGAATCTATTTAGATGTAATGAATGCGATAGATGTTGACGAGAAAGATGTAATTAAACGCAGACAAGAGCGACACCTTTTACTACCACTCCCAGCTAATGAGGTAAACACTAATCCTTTTATTGAAACAAACAATCCAGGGTGGTAATTAAAATTAAAAAAATAGAATTATGAAAATAGCAATGTTAAAGAATTATTTAATTTCAATATTTTTGGTTCTATCACAAGTACTGTTTTTTTCTTGTGATAGTGATGAGGTCATTTCAGATCCACCTCGATTTCAAAAAGTAACAGTAATTGACGACTTTGACTCAGTCATATCATCTGGAGATATGGGAGATTGGATTGCAATTAAAGGGGAGAATCTTGAATCAACAAACGCCATATTTTTTAATGATATATCAGTAGATATGGAGGAAATATATTATGATAATGATATACTCTATCTACAGATACCGATAGCAATGCCTTTGGATATTAACAATAAATTAAAGGTGGTTACTGAAAGTGGTGAGTTTGATTTAGATTTCACAGTTAATATTCCTAATATTAAACTTACTGGAATGTTCAATGAATATACTCTTCCTGGTGACACAATGAAAATGTATGGTGATTTTTTTGAATTATATGAAGTTGATTCATCAAACACTGTGATTGTGTTTGACGGAATTGAAAGTCCTGTTATTCAATCGGGCGAGAAATATTTAACAGTACGAGTTCCAGAAAATGCAGGTCAGAACATCAAGCTTAAAATAGTAAACAAAACTTTTAATGCATCAGCTGAATGCCCTGGGTATTATCAAGACAGACAATTTATGATTACTAACTTTGATGACATTCCATACACAGGAGCTGATGGAGCTCATTTTGTTGGGTTATGGAGTAATCCGAAACCGATATCTGGTAATTACTCTCTCGTAACAGTTGGCCCAGAAGGAAGTGGTTGGATGTATATGTTAGGCACAGGAGTGAGTTATACGGATGATATGAAAGACAATCCAGAGAAGTATGAGGTAAAGTTTGAGTTAAATATGATTACTCCAATCATGAAGACTAAATTCTTTGTTTATAATTATTGGAATCATCCTCCGGGAGAACTAACTGCATCTGATCTTGCTGTTCAAAATCCTGGCATTTGGGAAACTGTAAAAATACCGTTGCAAAAGATTATTCCAACTGATTTTTCAGGGAACAAAGATTACATTGGCTCATTCAATGTGCGAGTTGAATCTCCAGCCGGCGAACCTGTTAAAATGGGATTTGACAACTTTAGGATCACTTTAAAAGAGTAAGCTTTGTAAAATTAAAAAAACACCTGTTTTCTCCTCATTATATTGAGAGAAAAATGTAATAGTGTATTTATTGGGCATAACCATGACATTGATTTTATTTGAATTGTTGAATGAAATACTGTTAGGTTATGCCCATAAATTTTATTCACTCTTAGTTATTAAGTTCTCCTCATCGAACTGGAACGAACTAGTGCAGGGTTAATTGGACAAAAACAGCTCAAATTTTTAGAACTTATATAATTATCATTTATCATGGAAATTCTCAATCTATTTTTTGAAAGAAGTAAGGTTTGTTTAATAAAAAGTTTTCTCCTTTTTTTATTCATAACATCCTTTTTAGTTACAGCCTGCAGCAAAGAAAACTCTGACTCTGAACTTGAACCTGAGATTACTGTCCACCCTGTGGCTGTAGGATCTTTTGTGCAGCCATGGTTTGCAACTTTTTGGGATGATAAGCGCTGGCAAGAGGAGTTTTCTATGCTAAAGGAGGCAGGTATGAAATATTTAGTTTTAGATCCTACTCTACAAAGTGATGAAAATGATATTTCAAATGCAATCTATCCAAGTGACTTACCTAATGTGAAAAATAATTATTCAATAGACTTAGTAGATAATTGTTTGAGGAATGCGGAAAAAGCTGGTTTTAAAGTGTTTATAGGGCTTAACTTTCATAAGAAATGGTGGGGGTCTAATACTTCTGAATGGATTTCTGACCAAATGGAACTTGGAAATCAAGTCGCAGGTGAGCTTTTTAAGAAATACAAAGAGAAGTATCCAAAGTCTTTCTATGGGTGGTATTGGGGTTGGGAGATTGATAATTTAAGATTTAAAACTGCTGAAAGACAGGATGCATTAATTAAAGCTTTAAATATCAATATCGATTACCTTAATGAAATTACTCCCAACATGCCATTTATGTTTTGCCCGTTTGTAAATCATCGGGTTGGAAGTGTTACAGAAAATCGTGATATGTGGATGAATATATTGCCACGAGTACATTTTAGAAAAGGCGATATCTTCGCTCCTCAAGATTGTGTTGGTGCTGGTGGACTTGAACTTCATATGGTTGATGAGTGGTTTAAAACAATAGGCGAAGCAGTTGACTTGGTGCCAGGTTTGGAGTTTTGGTCCGATGCAGAAACATTTGATCAACGGTTTTGGACAGCAGCTACCCTTGATCGGTTTGTAAAACAGATGGAGATAGTACAACCTTATGTTAGTAATATAATATCATTTGCTTATAGCCACTACTACAGCACTTTCCAGAAATCAAATGAATTTCATAAACTTTACCAAGTTTACGTCAAAACAGGTAAGTTGCCTACTGATCTTTTTCTAGCTCCTGTAAAAGAAATGAGGGTTTCTAGTGTTGGAGGTAAAATACTTGTTGAATGGGAAGAACCACCTTTAATGCTTAATATTGTAGGATATTATATCTATAGGGATGGAGTCTTAATTGGTAATGTTCAGTATGATGGGCAAAATAAATGTGAAACAAAATTCAATGATTCGGATAAGTTGAGTAAAGGGAAGCACATTTATAAGGTTTCTTCATATGCAGCTAACGGTGATGAGTCAACTACCGCTATGGCTGAAGTTGTTGTTTAGTGAAGTTAAATTTACCGTATTCTCCCCGCCATAAGCGGCAGATTACTAAACACTTATTTGTCAAATGAAATATTTAAATATTAGTTTTGTTTTCAAAATTAACGCTACTTTCATTGTGTTCGCACTTTTTTTATTTCTTGGATGCCAAAATAAATCGTATGATCCTGTTGAAGAAAGTCCAAATTCAGCGGAGGCTGAGGGTTTTGATAATATCGATTTAAGCTATTTGCCTTTAGGCAAAGGTTCGACTACTCCTTATATGAAAGGAACTTTTATAGATTTCTGGTACAAATCAAATTGGACCAGTAGTGATTGGGACAATCATATGGCGGAAATGCAAGAAATTGGCATTGAAACATTAATTGTTCAGTTTGCTGCATATGAAGATAATATTTGGATAGAATCTAGCGAAAACTATAGTTATGCAAAAGAGCATCCAAATGCTTTAGGTTTTTTATTAGAGGCTGCTAAAAAACACAATATAGGCGTATATGTAGGACTTTATTTTTCTGAAGAGTATTGGGAAAATGCTACAAATACTTCAACACTCTATGCACATTCGCAGCGAAGCAAAGATCTAGCAACTAAAATATGGTCAGTTCATAAGGATAATGATTCATTCAAAGGATGGTATATCTCTCATGAACCAGCACGTTACTATTATCAAACTAACGATGATTTGATGATTTTGACAAATGATTTGATAAACCCCATAGCAGATCACTGTAAATCTATCAGCGGTAAGCCTGTTTCAATTTCGGCTTTTTTTAATTATAATCTGACCGATATTGATCAATTTTCAACCTTTATTAGTGGGCTCGGAGCTTCTAATGTAGAATTGATTATTTTACAAGACGGTATTGGTGTAGATCATTGTGATTTAGCATCCATCGAAAGTTATTATGCAGCCGCTAATAAAGCATTATATGAAGATAACGATTTTAAAGGGGCTTTTTGGGCAGATATTGAAACATTTAAGAATGACAATCCTGAATCAATAGACGTTATAATTGAGAAATTTACTTCTGTAAGCCCTTACGTTAGTTTTATCGCTACCTTTCAGTATTTTGCAGATATGAGTCCGAAAGGACCGAAAAGCAATCTATCTAAAAAACTGAGAGACGACTATCAAAAGTACTTGAAATAGTTTTCACATTTATGATTATTATTGTATCTTGTCAAGAGCTTTTTTTGAATGAATTTGTTGATGATTCAACTGCCTCTATCTTAATCAATGAACACTATTAATACATATCAAATAAATTATTTTTTATGAAAACAACAACTCAATTTGCAATTTCGATTTTACTCATTATGTTTTTCTTTAGTTCATGCACATCAAAAAAAACAGACAAACCATTTAAAGTGATGAGCTATAATATACATATAGCTACTCCTGGCTCCATCTCTGATTTTAATATCACAGATTTGCAAGCTGTTGCTGATGTTATAAATAGAGAAGATCCCGATGTTGTGGTTCTCCAAGAAGTTGATAGATATACTGAACGATCTGGTAAAGATTCCGATCAAGCGAAAGACTTAGGTGAACTTACTGGAATGCATTATCACTTTGCAAGTGCTTCTTTTAAATCCGATGGAGAGCAAGGTCAAGCAATTCTATCCAAATTTCCCATAAAGTATGCAGCAAGTCACAGACTGCCAGCTCCAGATGAGTCTGATGGTGAAACCCGCTCAATAGGTATAACCGTTATTGAAGTTGAAGGTGTGGATGTTGCTGTAATGACTGTTCATTTAGATCACAGATCCGATACTGATAGAGCTTATCAAATAACGCAAATGCTACAACATACCAAAGAGTTTGATAAGTACCCTATTGTATTTGGAGGAGATTTTAATATGAAACCAGACAATGAAAACTTTAATTTAATTAAAGAACACTTTACAATGCTCGTTGATAATCATCCTTTGACGTTCCCTCAAATTAATCCTAGGGTTACACTTGATTATTTTGTTCTAAATGAAAAAGCAACTGAGACGTTTAGTGTTGAGGATTACTACACTATTGATGAGGAATATGCTTCAGATCACTTACCTCTGATATTAGAATTAAAATTAAAAAAATAAAGCTGATGATTAATTCTAAACTGCTTTTTTAATTTAACAAGATATATCTCGCTCAGTAAAAATGTTTTAAAAAACCAGCTGCTATTGGAGCAGCTGGTTTAACTTTTACACCTATATTGTTAAGGAATTC
>CAZUHZ010000069.1:0-9623 GCA_964620895.1 uncultured Dysgonomonadaceae bacterium
TTAAAAAAGATTGAGTGAAATCTTGAAACCTAATTCATGAAACTTTAGTTTGTGAAACGAGCCGAAGACTGCTGCATTAAAAAAGTTGTTGCCAATGCCATAACCTAGCTCTGTGTACGATCGAATGTAAGGATTGTATAGATGGCTAAAGTAGAGTCTTTCTGTAAGTACCCCTTTTGAAACTACAGGGATTAAATTTAAAATCATAAATGGTGATTCATACATAAGATGATTTTGAATATAGGTATCAGAAGCATTGTAAAACCTTCTGTCTAATAGATTGAAAACACCGCCAATGCCATCGTTCCATGTTTCAGGGAAGTTTCGTTTGGCGAAGAACTCAAAATCAGCAAAATACTCAGACTTCTGATTGCTAAAAAATCCCATTCCTATATGATATTGGAATGACTTCATAAGATCGAGCTGAATGTTTTGGCTTATATCGAGCTCTACTCTATTGTAGCCAGACGTGCTACCAAAAACACCTTTTATTCCTTTTGATAAGTGTAGTTTCATGGTAGGATAGGGGGAACGTACATATATCTTTTGTCGTCGTTCAAAACGATAATATTGATCGGGTGTCCAAGTTAGTGTGACATTGGGTGCAAATATTTTTTGTTGATTAAACATTTTAGAGATTCCATCAGTATTGATTGCTGGCTTATAGGAGGATGTAGCTAAGGTGGAGTTATCTATTTTGTTGTTGGTAGCATCACGAATGTGATAGTCTATACCTGTACCTATTGAGAAGCCATTTGTTACCTCTACGGTGTTGTATAATCGAAAGTAGTAGTCTTTGTAATAGTTAAACTCAAGGTCTTTCAAGTTGAGCCCACTGCTGATAAGGCTGTCTTGAACTTCTTCTAAAAAGATAGAACTATAGGTTTTATTGCCATTCCCTACCGATAAGGATACTTTTCCTAGGTGAGTTGGGTTGTAGTTCCAAGTTGTTGTAATGTTTGTAAACAACTCTTGTCTTTTGAACATGTAGCCAACAAAAGCATCCATTTCTAGACTCGATTGTCTTTTCAGTTCATAGTTTAGAGCAAGCTTCTGACGATAGGTTAATCCATCAAAAGAAGAGTAGCCTAATAAAAAAGGATTGAAAACTCCACTATATTTAATGCTCGTGTTTTTATATTTGTAGCGGGTGTTCATTACCATAGTTTTTGCCCACTCTGTAGAGTTGGCTTTTTTATCGATAAGTGTGTCCTTGGCTTGCTCTCTTTTTCTTTTTAGTGATTGCTCCAACACAAACTTGTCAATTAAGTCTTCTTCTTTTGCTTGTAAAGGAATTTTTCGCTCCTGTTCCCAAAAAACGGGGTCGTTTTTGATTGGAACAGAGTCTAGTCTTACTTTGTATAAGTTGCTGATATTGAAGTTTTGTTTTTTAGGACGGTTCTCGTTGAGTTTGATTTCTTTGTAGTTGATGTTGACTAGATTTCTATTTGTCACCACATTTCCGAGGTAAGAGAACTTTTGATATACAACAGCATTTACAGGCAGCATTTCTGTAGTTGCAGTATTACCCATATATAGCTCAATTGAAAACTCTGAAGTCAAATCCATTCCTTCGCACACAAATTGCATAACACGCCAAGAGTCTTTTTCCAAAACAAATGTACCTTCGAGTAGCTTAGGAGTTTTGTATATGGGGGTGAAAGAGACAGTGTGGAAAGTGACGCCATTTTCGGCAAATGTTCTTTTTAGTTCGTAGCGATAGTATTTTTTGGACTCTTCTCTTAATGGCATAAAGAAGCGCTCGTTGCTCGACATTTCATTATACACATTCAAGTGTACAAGGCTTGATGGCAACATATCTTGTACGTGCTTTTGGGAAAATGTGCTTGCTAGTTGTTTTATATCAGCAGTGTAATTGTTTGGATGATTAAATTTTAAATCGCTAAGGGCTTCTATTACTCCTTCGTCGCCATTTTTGTTGTACAATATAAAATCGGGTATTAAGTGTGTGTAGCGATAAAGGAAATTCTTTTTTAATGTTTGCACATAAATTCGCATATATACTTCAGCATCGTATTCTTCTACTACTTGAGAGTATATTTCAGCAGCTTTCATCGATTTTTCTAGTATAGTCTCTATTGATTCTATTTGCTGTGAAAATACCTTTGAATTTGTTGAGAGCAACAGTATAAAAGTGTAAAGTATTACTTTCTTCATTTTCTGTGTTTGTAGTTAGTACAAACTTACAAGTTTTATTTAATAATGAAACGTTTTACAGTAAAAAACAAACGTAAGAATTGTACGTAAAGTGCTGAATAGGTACTTTCTTGTTCTAGTTACTAGTAAAATGCATTAAAATAGGGTGAAACATGGTACATTATAAGATAATTTTTTTATTTTTGTGTTTCACAACAATGTTGTATAACATGCGCTTCACCAATAAATAAGTAAAAGTGGTAAAAAATAAGTTTTTAGATATTTCAGCATCCTTTCCTGATATTTGGAGAGTATTGGATGAAAAGGAGCATAAACTGTTGCGAGAAAATGCTCGTTTTGTCAGCCTTAAAAAGAACGAGACTGTTTATTATGAAAATGATAAACCCGAGGATCTTATGTGTTTGTTGAAAGGCAAAATAAAAATATACAAAGAAGGTGTGGGTGGGCGTAGTCAGATAATTAGGATGGTGAAGCCGGGTCAGTACTTTGGTTACCGTGCATACTTTGCACAAGAACCTTATGTAACAACTGCTGCAGCCTTTGAATCTTCAAAAATTTGTTTGATATCTATGACAATTGTTGAGCAGATTTTGAAAAACAACGGAGCCCTAGCCATGTTTTTAATACAATTGCTGTCTGTTGATTTGGGAGTTTCAGATGAGCGAGTAGTAAATCTTACTCAAAAGCACATAAGAGGTAGATTGGCAGAGTCTCTTATCTTTCTGAAAGAAAATTATGGACTGGAGGAAGATGGAGCAACAATTAGCATCTATTTGGCACGTGAAGACTTGGCTAACCTTTCTAATATGACTACTTCTAATGCTATACGCACACTATCAATTTTTGAGAATGAGCGTATTATATCGATAGATGGGCGAAAGATTAAAATAATAGATGAAGAGAGGCTGCAAAGGATAAGTCGAATTGGTTAACACAACAAATCTGCAATAAACAACTCGTTTTTTTGTTTTTAAATTTAAACAGTTCAATGTTTATAGTTGCTTTTACGAAGCATCCATTATCTTTGTGATAAATATTAAATAATTGGTAATGATTAAACGAATATATGATTTAGTATTTTCATCATTTTATAAGTCGATAGATGCTTTTGTAAAAGAGCCCTGGGAAAAGCAGCTACAAACTTTTGAATATATTATATCGCACGGACGGCGTACTTACTTTGGTGAAAAGAATAACTTTAATCAGATAAAAACTCCCGAAGATTTTAAAAAGCGTGTCCCAATAATGGGATACGATGATTTGAAGACTTATTTGGATGTTATAATTAACGAAAAGAAGAGCAATGTGCTGTGGGATTCGCCAGTGAAATGGTTTGCAATGTCTTCGGGAACTACCAATGACAAAAGTAAATATATTCCAGTAACTAAGGAGTCGTTAAAGAACTGTCATTATAGAGGTGGATATCATATGTTGGCTTTGTATGCAAAGCACTTTCCAGAAAATAGATTTATGTTTGGTAAATCTCTTGTGCTAGGTGGAAGTCAGCAAGTGAATACAATTGGTAAGGGTGTTTTTACAGGAGATATTTCTGCTATATTGGTTAAGAACTTACCTTGGTGGGCAAAAACAAGACGAACTCCTGAAGAGATTTCATTAATTCCTGAATGGGATGTGAAATTAAGAAAGTTAACTGATTATGCTATTAATAAAGACATTCGGTCACTTATTGGTGTTCCGTCGTGGATGCTTGTATTACTAAAAAAAGTAACAGAAGATACTGGACAAAATATAAACGATATTTGGCCCAACTTGGAAGTGTTTTTTCATGGGGGGGTTAGTTTTTCACCTTATAAAGAGCAATTCGATAAAATAATTGCCTCTCCCAAAATGAATTATTGGGAAACATATAATGCTTCAGAAGGTTTCTTTGGAATACAATATACTCCCGACTCTACAGATTTGTTGCTTTTGCTCGACAATGAGGTGTATTATGAGTTTATTCCTAATGGGCAGTGGGAAGCAGAAAACCCAGAAACGCTAACATTGAATGAAGTTGAGGTAGGGGTCAATTATGCAATGCTTATCTCCACAAGCGGGGGATTGTGGCGCTACCTGTTGGGCGACACTATCGAATTTACCTCTTTAGAACCACATTTGTTTAAAATTACGGGTAGAACTAAGCACTTTATAAATGCTTTTGGCGAAGAGTTGATGATAGACAATGCTGAAAGTGCTTTGCAGGAAGCATGTAAAATAACAGGAGCAAAAATAACGGAATATACGGCAGCTCCCGTCTTTTTTGGTGATGACAACAATGGAGCTCATGAATGGCTAATAGAATTTGAAACATTGCCCCCTGATTTAGACTTATTTGCAAAGGCGCTTGATGCTTCGCTCAAATCTCTTAATTCTGATTATGAGGCTAAGCGTTCTTTCGGCTTGTCATTGAGAATGCCCATAATAAAAGTAGTGCCGCACAACTTTTTTTATAAATGGATGGAATCTAAAGAAAGAATGGGCGGACAAAACAAAGTTCCACGCTTAGCCAATAATAGGAAACATGTAGATAGTCTGCTCGAATTCCTTTCACAAAGTACTAAAATAGAATAAAAACGCATTGGGCTCTGCTTTAATGCAAAAGTTTCAGTAAATTTGCAACTTAAAACTCGTTGGTGAGACATGATAAGAAATAAAACAACTAAATTAGTTCTTCTTTTTGCTATCGCAATATTTTTTAGCTCGTGCGGAGAGTACAACAAAATACTCAAAAGCACAGATAGAGATTTGAAATATACTTATGCAAAAAAGTATTTTGAAGATAAGAAATATAGCCGTTCAATAGCTTTACTAGAGGACCTTGTGCCCTATATGAAAGGAACAGCCGATGCAGAGGAGTCTCTCTATTTGTTGGGGCAGAGTTATTACAACTCAAAAGATTATTTGTCTTCAACACAGATGTTTACTACCTATTACAATACTTATCCTAATGGTGAGTATGCCGAGCCTGCTTTATATTATGCCGCTTATGGTATGTACTTAGATTCGCCTGAGGCTGCTTTAGATCAAACTAAAACATATAAGGCTATATCTGAGTTTCAACGATATATAGAGCTCTATCCTCAAACGGAGAGAGCTGACCAAGCCAAACAATATTTGTTTGAGTTGCAAGAAAAATTGGCTTACAAAGAGCTGTTGGCTGCGAAATTATACTTGAGAATGGGTAACTATATGGGAAATAACTATGAGGCGAGTGTGATAACCTCACGCGAAGCTTTAAAAGATTATCCATATTCTAAATATGCCGAAGAGTTTCAAATGCTAATACTTAGAGCCCGTTTCGAGTTAGCAGAAAACAGTATTAGAGAAGCTAAAGCGCAACGCTATAGAACAGTAATTGATGAGTATTTCAACTATATCAACTCATATCCTTCGGGAGAGTTTACAAAAGAGGCAGAAAAGTATTACAACATAGCACAAGATATTATAGATAAGATACCTACTTCGTAAGGAGGGGTGGTATTTAAAAGCAATACAGATAATAATAAAACAAAACTTTATATAGAGATTATAATGGATTACAAAAGAGTAACAGCAAGCACAACAACTGAAACCAGGAATTTATCAGATTTAGCTAAAAATGTTGGAAATGTTTATGAAACAGTTAAGATATTAGGTAAAAGAGCTAATCAGATTTCTGTTGTAATGAAACAAGACTTGGATGCAAAGCTCCTAGAGTTTGCTTCGTATAGCGATAACTTGGAAGAGGTGTTTGAGAATCATGAGCAAATTGAGATTTCTCGCTTCTATGAAAAGCTTCCTAAGCCAACATTGCTTGCGATAGATGAATTGGAGCATGATGAGATTTATAGCCGTAACCCAGAAAGAGAAAAAGATCAATTTTAAATTATGTTGCAGCGTATTCAAACTGTATATTTATCACTTGCGTTATTTTGCATGGTGATAAGTCTGTTGACAAACTTGGCAGTTTTTTCTTATGTAGAAGGTGCTGCTAACTTTAAGGCTATGGGTTTTTACAACAATGGAGAATTAATTTTTTCTACATGGAGCCTTTTTGTTATTGGGATTGTTAGTGTACTACTATTCTTGCTAACCATATTTATATATAGATGGAGAATTCTACAGATAAGATTCTCAATCTTTAATATATTTGTCATACTAGGATATTACGGCTTAATTGCATTTTATATTCTAAAGCGCAATCCTGAAGCTAATTCCGTTTTCGAAAATGCGGGTGTTGGTATGGTCGCTCCTTTTATAGCAATAATACTAACCTATTTAGCAATTAGAAAGATTGGTGCTGATGAGGCTTTAATAAGGTCGTTGGATAGGATAAGGTAGTTTGGATTTAAAGTAACAGGAACTCATAATAGAGATTCAAAATATAGAATTACACATAAAAAAAGCTTCGATTTGAATAAAGTCGAAGCTTTTTTTATGTGGTTTATATTATGCTAATCATTTAGCAGGCATTTCACAATAATTGCGCACATGATTGTTTATAAAGTCTAGAAAATCTTTGTGCTGCTCTTTGGTTATCATTTGAGGATAACTTAATATGAGTAGTTCTTGAGGTTTGCCATCTAAACGATAGGGCAAGTGCATAAATCTGTAGGGAGTGAGCGTGAAGCCAGCTCGCTCATAAAACTGTAGTCTTCTCACCGACAGTTCATTTATCAAAGGATCGATTTCTAATATAATGGTGTATTTCGAATCTCTTATCTGTTTCATTATGCGCGAACCATAGCCATGCCCGTGTAACTCTGGAGCTACCGCAAGATACTCTATGTATCGATAATTGTTCCATTGCCAATAAAAAACTATTCCAATAAACTGATCGTCCTCCCAAATTGATGCGGGATGAAAAAGTTCATTCTCACAAGCCCGAAGATGATCTTCTAGTTTGCGTCGCTCTGCTACAGGAAAGCTGTCTTCATATAAGCTCCAAACTTCTTTCCACTGATTGCTATTGCTGTCTTTAATTATTTTAAATTCCATTGTGCAAAAGTATTTATTACACAAAAGTAGTAAAAAGCTGGCATATTATAAATTATATGGCTTGTATAAAGCTGTTTGTGTATTTTATCCCTTATTAATCACGTTTTTGCTTTGCTATGATGCGTGAAGATTGAAGGGAGCTGCACTAGCAACTGGGAGTAAAATCTGGTTATATGTCGCATGTACCATCAACAGAACAAGACTTGCCTTTGGTTACATCTACATCATCCTCGTTCTGCACAGCGTCTTGCTTTTGCCACTTTAAAAAAGCTTTTTGCAATGTTTTGATAAATGCACCTACAGGTTGAGAACCTACAAGAGCATGCTTCCTGTTAAATAGAAAAGTGGGAACCGTATCAAACCCCAAATTGTTGGCTTCTTGAATGTCTTGTTTTACTTCATAAGCATAGTCGTCATTGCCTAATAGTTTTTCAACTTCCTTCTTTTCTAATCCTGCGGTTGTTCCTATTTCTGTCAAAAATGTATGATCGCTATAATCTTTGGCTTCTTCAAAATATGCTTTTGATATAAGTTGCATCACTTTTGAATCTAACCCTTTGGTAGCAGCTAGTTTAATTAATCTGTGTGCATCGAGGGTGTTTGCTGCAAACGCATTTTCTAAGTTTGACTTTACACCATTCTCTTTTGCCAACTCAGCAATTTGCTCATTCATCTTCTTTGTATCATCCTCAGATACACCAACGGTGTTGTGTAGATAATCCATTACAGGTATTCCATTACCTTTGTCTGGTAGGTCGGAATTTAGCTGGAATGCTTTCCACTCCAATTCTATCTGATCTTTATATTCAAATTGTTCAAGTGCTTTTTCGTAATGCAGCTTACCGATGTAACAGTATGGACACATAATGTCTGACCATACCTCAATTTTCATTTTCATAAGATATATAATATTGTTTTAGTTTGTGTTCATGGCATAAACAGCGTTTATGCGCTAAATGTTCATTGTAATAAAGCAAACTATTTTGTGAAAAGCAAATTTATATGTAATTTTAAAATTAAAATAGTATCATACAATGGAAAATAAACTTTGGACAAAAGATTTTACGTTGATTACATTGGCAAACCTATTAATGGCAGTTGCCTTTTATTTTATGGTGCCTATCTTGCCTGTTTTTCTGTCTGACAGATTTGCTGCTACTGAAAGTCAGATTGGATTAGTGCTCTCCTTTTATACTATTGCTGCTTTGCTTATTCGACCATTTGCAGGTTATGCACTCGATGCTATCGGTAGATACAGTATATATGTGATTTCTTTGTTGTTGTTTTCTACTATCTTTTTTGGATATGTATGGGCTACATCTATTCTATTTGTTCTGATACTTCGGTTTATTCACGGACTCACTTGGGGTTCTATGAGCAGTGCTGGGTCAACAATTGCAGTAGATTTAGTTCCACTAAAGAGAAGGGGCGAGGGTATTGGCATTTTTGGATTATCAATGACTATTGCCATGGCTATTGGTCCACTGATTGCTATTGCAATTACAGGAGATAGCAGTTACAAAAGATTATTTTATTCTGCCGCAGGGTTTAGTTTTCTTGGACTTGTGCTTGCATTATTTGTGAGGATACCCAAAATAACCCCCATGAAGAAGAAGTTTAAGATAACTTCTTTGATTGAGAAGAGGGCTTTGCCTGTTTCGCTTAATGTGTTTTTGGTATCAATCCCTTATGGAGGGATTATCAGTTTTATAGCCTTGTATGGACGGTCGATAGGTATTGATAGTAGCGGATTGTTCTTTTTGCTTATTGCAATTGGTATTACTATATCGCGAGTTCTTAGTGGGAAATCTTTTGATAGGTTTGGTCCAAAGAGGATTTGCATCTTGGGGTTAGTTTTGCTTATTGCTGGGCTTTTTATGTTGGCATTAAATCAGAGTTATTTTGGCTACCATCTTTCAGCATTGATACTGGGTCTTGGTTTCGGAATCATTATGGCAACCTTTCAAGCTATTGCTAACCATAAAATAAAAGCTGATAAAAGAGGTGCAGCAAACTCCACTTATCTTACTTTTTTTGATTCTGGAATTGGTTTTGGCATGCTGCTAGTGGGATATTTAATTCAGGTAATAAATTACTCGGGAGCTTTTATGTTATGTGGCATAATAGAGATGTTGGCACTTATTGTATTTCTGTTTTACACAATACCTAAGTTTGAAAAAGCTTCTTATAATGATTCTTTATAGGTTGTATCTAGGTCAGCCAAGTTGTCATGTCTCTCGAATATTTGTAACAGCAGCACACTAGTCAGAGACCATCGCAAGTGTTGGGAGTAGAATAATTCCCTTGTTTATCGTAAAAATGGCATCTATCTCTCTGTTTTCATTTCTTTCGTCGTAGATTCTACATTTGTGTTATTGTTTTCGTTTTTACGGCGATGGATTGGGTGTTTGTGTCATGCTCTTCATTTTCTAGAGTGAATATCAAAGATTTATCTTATCTCCTGATTT
>CAZUHZ010000070.1:0-9589 GCA_964620895.1 uncultured Dysgonomonadaceae bacterium
CGCAACGAAAAGATAGAACAATTGATGCCTACCCTTGAGCGAGAAGTGTTGGGAAGCAAGAAGAGCTCGTTTATTGCTGCGAAGGAGGCATTAGATGCCTATTATGGTAAAATGTAGGGTGGGTGTAAGATATGCATTGTGAAATGCAATTGAGAGAAGCTAATATAAAAAGGAGTAGTGTGGGTGCACATTGCCCTTTTTTGTTACATTAAGCTGTCATAAACACTCATTAAGTTGGCGGCAATGCTTTCGTCTGAAAATAGGAGGGCGTGTTTTTTGCCTTCAGCAATCATTTTGCTGCTCAGCTCTTCGTCGAGGAGCACACGGTTGATGGCTTTGCCCAAATGGTCTGCATCTTTTGGGTCGGCATATAAAGAGTGTGGTCCTGCTGTTTCTTCAAAACAACTTCCCGATGAGGTGATGACAGGTGTGCCAACTGTCAATGCTTCTAAAATGGGGATGCCGAACCCTTCGAAGATAGATGGGTAAACAAATACCTTTGTCATTGCATATAGTGCAGGTAGGTCTTCGGTTTCAACATTGTTGAGGATATATACTTGGTTCATCATGTTGTGTTTTACGATTAGTTTCCGTAAATCCTTTTCATAATCTGTGGGGTTCCCCACAATGAGTAGCGGTGTCTCGTTTTTTGTGCGGTGCAAGGCTTCTACTATCAACTTGGTGTTTTTTCGTTCTTCAATTGCACCTACGTTGAGTAAGAAGGTAGCGGGTAGGTTATACTTTTTGCGTACTAGGTTTTTCTGTTCATCGCTTACAGCATGACGAAAGATGTCATCGCATCCCTGATACACCACTTCTATCTTGTTCTCGTCTGCGCCAAAGTAAGTGATGGCATCACGTTTTGTTTGTTCGCTAATGCAGATGATTTTGTCGGCTACTTTGCAAGCATGCTTGTTTTTGGCAGTAAAGATATAGCGATAACTTGTGGAATATAATTGAGGGTAGCGTATAAATATGGCATCGTGCAATGTTACGACAGATTTTGTTTTGGTACGTTGTATGCCGTATGGTAATTCTTGATTGAGACCATGAAAGATGTCTAAACTCTTTTCTTCAATCTTATGACGCATTACTATGCTACGCCAGAGAGAAGGGGTGCATTTCATAAACGGATGCTTAGGATTGATTTCGGTTATATTTTTGGCAAGGTGAACCGATAACTTGTTTTTGTTTATGGGGTTGAAAAGGTAATATTGATTGTTGGGATAATATTCAGACAATATTTTAATGGTATGCCGACTGTAGTTGCCTAAGCCTCGATTATTGTGGAAAGCGCGTTTTGCATCAAAACCTATTCTCATTTATAGTATAAATTATAGTAACACCTCTTTATGACAAGGTTCGGTGACAAAAGTACATCTATTTTTATTGGACTCAAAATCTATCTTTGCGATAGTGTAACTGGGGCAAAAGGATGCTATGAGTTTGTTTAGACAAAATTGATCCTTGTTTGTTGCTTAGCAAAGCTCTTTTTTTACGCAAAAAGTTGCCCGCACTGTTTAGAAGTGTTTCTTTGTTGCTATAACTGTATGTGAGGATGAGTTATGCTTTACTGCTATTCTTAGAGGGTTCTTCACTCGGTTTGCTCATCATCTCAATCTTGGCAAACGAGCCAGGGTAGTTCTTATTGATGAAGTCAATAATTTCTTCCCTCACCTCTACGCGCAAATCCCAGTTGATGGACGAGTCGGCACTGCTTACCAAAATTCTGATCTCTTTGTACCATTCTTTGCTATCGGTTACTTGCACATTTTGTACGCGTCCGTCCCATTTATCGTTTGTCTTTACGTAGCTTTCTAGTTTCTCTCTAATCGGAGCAAGTGGCAGTTCGTATGAGACATACAAATAGACCGTGCCAATGATATGCGAAGTAGTGCTTGTCCAGTTTTGGATGGGTGTTTGCAGGAAGTAGTCGATGGGGACAACCAATCTTCTTTCGTCCCATATCTTGACCAGCACATAAGTAATGTTGATTTCTTCAACCTTTCCCCATTCGCCTTCAATTACCACCACATCGTCTATTTTGATAGGCTGAGTAATGGCAATTTGAAGCCCAGAAAGTATTTGTCCAGCACTGCGCTGAGCAGCCAACCCCACTATAATACCGAGCACGCCAGCCGAAGCAAGTATTCCCTTACCAAGATTGCGAACTGTTTCAAAAGTCATCAGCGCAATAGCCACAAAAACGATAATGATGATGGCAATAATTACTGCCTCAAACATTTTTATCTGTGTTAGCTTGCTGCGGGCTTCTCTATTGTCTGCCCTTAAGATATCTAATTTGTTTTGCGAATACTTTGATACAGCTCGCACACTTTGTGTTAGCAACCATCCAATGGAGGCAATAAGTAGTATTTGACTTATCTTGGTGAGGATATTAAAGAATTCTGCATCGTCTGATAGGTACGAGCTGAAAATATGGATGGAGGTTGAAAATATAATCCATATAACTGGTACTTTCAGTAGTTTTATCAGAAAATTGTCTATAGAATACTTGGTCTTTGATGCCCGCTTCTCGAATCTCTTAATTACTTTGTTGAAGATAAAAAGGAGTAGGGATATCACCACTATAAAGATGAGCGATATAAAAACTAATCTCCAGTTGTCGTTCTTTTGGAATAAGTTGTTTAAAAAGTCTATCATGATTTATTTAGCTAAGCCTTCAAGAAATGGAACAACTTCGGATTGCCATGGCAAGCGGAATTGTGCAGCTTCAGAAAAGTCGCCTACTTTAATTGAAATACCACCCTTGGGCAAGGCTCTAAACATATCATCGTCGGTTGTGTCATCGCCAATAGCCATAACAAAATCGTAGTTGCTTTTGTTGAGCAAGCGTTCAACTTCGGTACCTTTGTGATGGTCTGGCGATTTGATTTCTACAATCTTGTTCCCACGCATAATCTGTAAGTCGTGACGACTTACAGGACCCATCAATTCGTTCACCAATTGTTTTTCGCGCATATCTGCCAACCATATATCAGAGTTTCTGTAGTGCCACACCAAGGCTGTTTCTTTCGTTTCAAGTTCCGAGCGGGGTGTTCTGTCAACAGTGCGGTGCAATATGTCGAGTATTTCCTCGTCCCACACTGGTTTTTTCAACGTGTTTTGTTTCCACTCTCCATCGCTTTTGTAAAATGCACCGTGTTCTGCTGCTAAGTCTAGGTCAATTCCTTCAAACCATTTGTCGAGGATGTCATGATTGCGACCACTGTTGATAACAACTTTGTTCCTTTTGTCGCTTGCCAACTTCTTGAGTAGGCTCAAGGTTCTCTCAGTAGGAACAGCATCCCTAGGGTTTTTCACAAATGGCGATAATGTGCCATCATAGTCTAGAATGATTAGCCTGCTATCTGCTTTGTCATAATCTTTTTTGATAAAGCTGAGTTTGTTGTGAGTGATTAGTTTTTTGTTGATGATTGCGTTTTGACTCTTTATCGATTGAAGTTCCCCTACAAAGTCTCCTGCCCATTTTTTTACTGTATGTGTAGAGACGCGTTTTTTCATTCTGTCCAAACGCCTCAATTTCTCATCATTGTCCATTGTGAGAGCTTCGTAAATTGCATCTTCAATTTCATCAGCATCATTAGGATTGATTATTATTGCATCGGTAAGTTCAATAGCTGCGCCAGCCATCTCGCTAAGGATAAGCACTCCAGGGTTGGAGTGTTTGGTAGCAATGTACTCTTTGGCTACAAGATTCATTCCGTCGCGCAATGGGCTAACCAGAGCAACATCGGCAGTGTGGTACATGGCAATGAGTTCTTCGAAATCGAAGCTTCTATAGAAGTAATGAACGGGGGTCCATCCAAGTTCGGAGTATTGTCCGTTGATGTTTCCAATCAGCTCGTCAATTTTGATTTTTAGATCGGCATACATATCTACTTGGTCACGCGAAGGCACTACAATCATTACGAGAGAAACCTTGCCTAGATACTCGGGATGGTTTTCTAAGAATTGAGAGAATCCAATAAGTCTGTGCAATATTCCTTTGCTATAGTCTAGCCTGTCAACAGACAAGATGATGGAATGGTCTCCAATGTATTTGCGCAGTTCAGCAACCTTTTCCTTTGCTCCAGGTTTTAAAACTGTGTCGTGATAATGATCGTAATTGATTCCCATAGGGAAGGTATCTACATGCACAACACGATCGCTCAGCTGTATTTCGTCTAAGCTACTCTCCAATTGAAGAACTCTGTAGATAGCACTAATGAAATGGCGCATATAATCGTGAGTGTGAAAGCCTATAAGATCGGCTCCTAGAAGCCCGTTCAATACAGCTTCTCTCTTAGGTAATACCCTGAAAAGCTCGTAAGATGGGAAGGGGATGTGATGGAAATAACCAATACTTACCTTGCTCTTTTGCTCTCTAATTAAAGCAGGCAAAAGCATTAATTGATAGTCTTGAACCCAAATAATATCTTCATCGTCGATAAGGGGGAATGCCGCTTCGGCAAACAGCTTGTTGACATCTTGGTAAGCTTCCCAATATTCAGCTCTGTAGTCGATATAGGAGTAAAAGTAGTGGCACAAAGGCCAGATTGTGCTGTTGCTATAGCCTTCGTAGTATAGTTCGATTTGCTCTTCGGTAAGAAAAACAGGATAGAAGTTGAGTTCATTGAGCCTCTTTGTAATTTTTCGCTTTTCGTCTTCGTCATTTGTGTGTATTCCTGGCCAACCTATCCATATTTTTTCAGCTTCAGTTTCTAGAGAGCCTAGTCCAGTAGCTAGTCCACCTTCACTTGGAGATATGATAAATTCATTGTTTTCATCTTTCTCTATTTTTACAGGAAGGCGATTGGATAATATGATTAGTTTCATTGTGTTATTTATATTTAGTTCGTAATCTGATGTTTATCTTTAATATCTATAACGCTGACGAGTGCTAAAAGATTAACAAGTGAGCCTGTTTAACATTAGTTTGTTTTTAAACTTGCGAAATGAAAGGATGTTGTGTTTATAACAGCTAAAAAACAGCAACCTGAAATGACTTTAACAAGTTCCAAATCAAAGTCTAATGAAAAGAAAGCATAAAATTGCTATGTGGGGTTTGCAATTCAACAAATAATTTGTACTTTCGTCCATCTGATTGAGATAAGTTTCTGATTGAGTAAATTAATAAGTGGATTCATTTTTCAAAACGCATAGATACCTTGTTGACAATATAGAGCTAGGTCTATATCGCCGATACTTGATGGACAATATAGATTGGTCTCATCGTTTAATTGGTATAAAAGGAGCAAGGGGTGTAGGTAAAACAACACTTTTACTGCAGTATGCAAAAGAAAACTATGACACGGATGATGGAAAGTGCTTATACATCAATCTAAATCACTTCTATTTTACAGAGTGTTCTTTGGTTAGTTTTGCTGCAAGGTTTACAGAGATGGGTGGTGAGATACTTCTTGTAGATCAGGTTTTTAAATATCCTGAATGGTCTCAAGAATTAAGAAAGTGCTACGATTTGTATCCAAATTTAAAAATTGTATTCACTGGTTCTTCTGTTATGAAGCTCAAAGAAGCCAATCAGCATATTGGTGATGTTGCTCATTCATATAATTTGCATGGCTTTTCCTTTAGGGAATATATTGGTGCTGTAACAAAAAATGAGCTCTCTTCTTATACATTAGAAGAAGTTGTAATTAATCACAGAGCTATAGCAAAAGAAATTCTTCAAAAGGTAGATATTGACAAATATTTTGTCGATTATATACATCATGGTTATTATCCGTTTTTCTTCGAAAAAAGAAACTATTCGGAAAATCTGCTTAAAACCATGAATATGATGTTGGAGGTTGATGTTCTTTATATTCAAGAAATTGAGCAAAGTTATCTTACTAAAATTCGCAAGCTCTTTTATTTGTTGGCAATCCAATCGCCAATAGCACCAAATGTAAGTAAGCTTAGTCATGAATGCGAAGTTTCACGTGCTACTGTCATGAATTATCTTAAATATCTGCAAGATGCACGATTGATTAATATGCTTTATAAGGTTGGAGTGAACTTTCCTAAAAAACCAGACAAGGTATATATGAGCAATACCAATATTATGTTTCCAATGAAACTAGGAGAGGTTGATCGTCAGGCATTGTGCGAAACATTTTTTTATAATCAATTAAATGTAGTAGCAAAGGTAAATAAATCAGGACGTGAGAGTCAGTTTTTAGTAAACGATAAAAAACACTTTAAGGTAGAATTACAAAATAAAAAACACAGGAAAAGTCATTCTCGTTTTGTTGTAGTGGATGCTAAGCAAACCGACAAGGAAAATGTAATTCCTTTGTGGCTTTTCGGGTTTTTGTATTAAGTTCAGCAAATAAACAGCTGTGTTAATAAACAGAACAACAAAATTATAATAAACTAGAATTACAATTATGGCTAAACAAAAAAAATTTTTAACCTGCGATGGTAATCAAGCTGCAGCACATATAGCATATATGTTCAGTGAGGTTTCATCAATTTATCCAATTACACCATCTACAACAATGGCGGAACATGTTGATGAGTGGTCGGCAGGTGGACGTAAGAATATATTCGGTCAACCTGTAATGGTTGAGGAGATGCAGTCTGAAGCGGGTGCTGCTGGTGCTATGCACGGTGCATTGCAGGCGGGAGCTCTAACTACAACATTTACAGCTTCGCAAGGCTTGATGCTTATGTTGCCTAATATGTATAAGATGGCAGGACAGCTTTTGCCAGCTGTGTTTCATGTGTCGGCACGTGCACTGGCTGCTCAGGCTCTATCAATCTTTGGCGACCACCAAGATGTGATGGCTGCTAGACAAACTGGTTTTGCTATGTTTGCTACAGGATCGGTGCAAGAGGTTATGGACTTGTCAGCCATTGCTCACTTGTGTGCTATTGAAAGCCGCGTTCCATTTATGCATTTTTTCGATGGGTTTAGAACTTCACACGAAATTCAAAAGATTGAAGCTCTTGAAATGGAAGACTTAGAGCCTCTATTGAATAGAGAGGCATTGGCAGAGTTTAAGAAAAGAGCGTTAACTCCAGATGCTCCAGTAACAAGAGGAACTGCTCAAAATGATGATATTTATTTCCAATCGCGCGAAGCAGCAAACCCATTTTATGATGCTGTTCCTGGTATAGTAGAAAAGTATTTAGATAAATTAGCTGCTATAACTGGTCGTAAATACGGATTGTTTGACTATTATGGTGACCCTGAGGCTGATCGTGTTATTATTGCAATGGGTTCTGTTACCCAAACTATTAAAGAGGTAGTTGACTATCTTAATGCTAAGGATGGCGAAAAGGTAGGTGTAGTAAGTGTTCATCTATACCGTCCTTTCAAAGCGGAAGCTTTATTGTCTGTAATACCAAAATCTGCAAAACAAATTACTGTTATTGACAGAACTAAAGAGCCAGGTGCAGAAGGGCAGCCTTTATACCTTGATGTACGAAGTTCTTTTTATGGCAAAGATGGTGCACCCAATATAACTGGGGGTATATATGGCTTATCATCTAAGGATACTACTCCTGCTCAGATATTGGCTGTTTATAAAAACATGAAAATGCCAATGCCGAAGAACGACTTTACTATCGGTATAGTTGACGATGTTACCTTCAAATCTCTTCCTATGAAAGAGGAAGTTCCGATGGACCACACTATCTACGAAGCTAAGTTTTATGGTTTAGGTTCAGATGGTACAGTAGGTGCAAACAAAAACTCTATTAAGATTATTGGAGACAATACCGATAAGTTTGTTCAAGCTTACTTTGCGTATGACTCTAAAAAATCGGGAGGTTTTACGGCATCACACCTTAGATTTGGCGATAAGCCTATTCGTTCTACTTATATGGTAAACACTCCAAACTTTGTGGCTTGCCATGTACCTGCCTATCTGAATCTTTACGATATGACCCGTGGGCTGAAAGAAGGGGGAACTTTTTTATTAAACTCAATATGGTCTAAAGAAGAGGTTGCCAATCACTTGCCAAATCATATAAAGAGATATTTAGCCGAAAAAAATATAGACTTTTATATTATCAATGCTACAAAAATTGCATCTGAAATTGGATTAGGAAATAGAACTAATACTATTTTACAGTCAGCATTCTTTAAGATTTCGAATGTAATTCCTTATGACTTAGCTGTGCAGCAAATGAAGGAGTTCATCGTTAAATCATACGGTCGTAAAGGTGAAAAGATTGTTAGCATGAACTATCAGGCAGTTGATAGGGGAATTGAAGTAGAAAAAGTAGAAGTTCCACAGGAATGGGCAAGTATTGAGGATCTTGTTGAGGATTCAACAAATGCAGTACCCGAGTTTATTAAGAATGTTGTTAAACCAATTAATGCTCAGCGTGGTTACGACTTACCTGTTTCAGCATTTACTGGTCGTGAAGATGGAACTTGGGAGCATGGAACTGCTGCCTATGAAAAGCGTGGTGTAGCGGCATTTGTTCCAAAGTGGATACCCGAAAATTGCATTCAGTGTAACCAATGTGCTTATGTTTGTCCTCACGCTACTATTCGTCCATTTGTGTTGGATGAAAAAGAGCAAGAAGGATTGGGTGAGGATGTTGCCTTGCTAAAAGCCCAAGGAAAACAATTTGCTAATATGGGATTCCGCATCCAAGTTGATGTGTTGGACTGTTTGGGTTGTGGTAACTGTGCCGATGTGTGCCCTGGAAGGAAAGGCGAAAAAGCATTGGAAATGGTGCCTATTAGCTCTGAACTTGAAAATCAAGACAATTGGGACTACATGGTGGAGAGTGTGTCTAGTAAAGCTCACTTGGTGGATGTGAAGCTGAATGTCAAAAACTCTCAGTTTGCTACACCTCTATTTGAGTTCTCTGGTGCATGTTCTGGTTGTGGTGAAACACCTTATATTAAACTTATTACTCAATTGTATGGCGATAGAATGATGATTGCAAATGCTACAGGTTGTTCTTCAATCTTTGGAGGATCTGCGCCATCTACTCCTTACACAACTAACGAAGAGGGTAAAGGTCCAGCTTGGGCTAACTCTCTGTTTGAAGATAACGCTGAGTTTGGTTATGGTTTTGTTATTGCTAACGCGAGTATGCGCCTTCGTATCGAAAGCTTGATGAATGAAGCTTTGGTTCAGAATGATTTTTCGGATGAACTTAAAGATGCATTTAAAGAGTGGATTGAAAACAAAGATGATGGCGACAAAACAAAAGAGCTACAACCTAAGTTAATGTCATTACTTAAAGCTAACTCTACTCCATTAGCAGCTGAGATTGCTTCACTCGAAAAATATATGGTGAAAAAATCTATCTGGGTGTTTGGTGGTGACGGATGGGCTTATGATATTGGTTTTGGTGGATTAGATCACGTTTTAGCTATGGGCAAAGATATCAATGTACTTGTACTTGATACCGAAATTTACTCCAATACAGGGGGACAATCTTCTAAATCAACTCCAATTGCAGCAGTTGCTAAATTTGCAGCATCAGGTAAACGTACTCGTAAGAAAGACCTTGGAATGATGCTAACAACTTATGGCTATATCTATATAGCGCAGGTTGCAATGGGTGCAAATCAAAGACAGTTTTTGACTGCTCTTAAAGAAGCAGAAGCTTATAA
>CAZUHZ010000071.1:0-9575 GCA_964620895.1 uncultured Dysgonomonadaceae bacterium
TTAAAATATATATATCGAAATGATTATTTTAGGTGCCTTAATTTGCTTTTGTTCTCTTTTCTGTTTCCTTTTTCAGGAATTTTGATTGTAGTGTCTTCTATTGTTTTAAAGGGTTAATGTTTAATTGTAGGATTAAATATATTTAAGTTCGGAATGCTAATCAAATCTGATATTTTATTCTTCAACGAGTTTTTTAAATCTGTGAAAAGCATGTTTTTTTTCACCATAATAGCTCTATTATCTCTCTATTCACAAAAAAAATTACTAGTTTTGTGTTTCTGCTAAAATGGATGTTTATAGTATGGTGTTAATTACTTTATATTAGCAACATATCAAAAAAAATAGAATCTTAATAGATGAGAAAATATATTTACTGTTTGCTCTCTTTTTTGGTGCTAGTTGCATGTGATGCTACTAAACGTGTACCTGAAGGAAGTTATCTATTGAATAAGGTTGAGATAGATACAGATACTAAATCTGTGAAAGCTTCTGAACTTGAGCCTTTCTTGAGGCAAGAAGCAAATGCATCTATTCCAGTAATTGGTAAATATAAACTGCACTTTTATAATATTGCTCCCAACGATTCTACTTGGCTGAATAGATTGTTTAGGAAGTATGGTGAAAGACCAGTGCTCTATAGTGAGCGACTGACCTCTATTTCGACTGAGCAGATTAAACTGGAGTTAAATAATCGAGGCTATTTAAATGCAGCTGTCGATACACTTTTAAACTTTCAAGACAATAAAGTTAATGTTACTTATGATGTTGATGGCAATGATCCATACCGCATATTGACTTATAAAGATGCAATTGCAGATACTACCATTCTGAAGATTCTAACAGACACAAAAAAATTGAATTTTATAGATGTAGATGATGTTTTCGATTTAAAAGTCTTAGAAGATGGGCGTTCAGAAATGGCTCGCCAATTAAGAAATAGGGGTTATTATAATTTCAATAAAGATAACTTTCAATTCTTGGCAGATACTACTGTTGGCACTCATCAAGTTGACTTAACCGTCAATTTGCTAAATCCCACAGACAGCACAATACACCAACAATACTATATGGGCAACTCCATTGTTTTAAATGGCATAGATGCTACAGTGCTAGAAGATAGCAATAGAGGGTATGAATTAGACACAGTTCAGTTTAAAGAGATTACCATAATTCAAAATAAAAATGAGTTTCTAAGACCTCGAGCTATATATTACAATATGTTTTTGCGCAAAAATAGGATGTATGCCGATAGGTTGGTTGATCATACCTACACTTCTTTGAATGGATTGGGTGCTGTGAGTCAAACAAACATTAATTTGATTCCTGCTGTTCGTAACGACTCTAATTTTCTTGACTCTCGAATAGCTATCTTCCCAGGGAATTTGCATTGGATGCAATTTGGTATCGACGGGACTAATTCGGCTGGCGATTTGGGAGTTGCTGCAAATATTACTTACGAACACCGCAATATATTTAAAGGAGCAGAGCGTTTGCGTGTAAGATTAAACGGTGCGTATGAGTTTATTTCATCTGGAGGTGTTGCAGATTCTTACAACTTGATTGATCAGAACTATTATGAGTATGGTGCAGAAACTTTTCTGTCTATCCCACAGCTTATTTTACCTTGGTTATTAAAGGGATTGAAGCAGCAACCATCAGCTTCAACAGAGTTTTCATTGGGTCTTAACTTTCAGAAACGTCCAGAATACCTCCGCCAGTTTTTCAATTTATCTTCTAAACTACAATGGTCGGGTATGGAGTGGAGGCTTACCAATACTGTTGAGCCTTTAGACATCAACTATGTAAGAATGCCATGGAAATCTCAATTTTTCACTGATCAGTATTTGAGTGACGACAGTAATCCTATATTACGCGAGAGTTACAAAGATCAATTAATTGCACGTACAGCTTATAGTTTTTTATATACCAACACTGGATTAAGAAATCAACCAAAAAACCCATTTAGAATTCGTGCAGGAATTGATTTAGCAGGTATATTACCTCGATTGGCTACTGCTCTTGGCGGTAGTAAAACCAATTCTACGGGCTATGAAGAGATTTTTGGCATAAACTATGCTGAGTATGTAAAAACTGACTTCGACTTTGCACAGACCTACCCACTCGACGATAAAAACAGTCTTGCTATTCACTTCGGATTAGGGGTTGCCGTTCCTTACGGAAATTCTATTGTGCTTCCTTTTGAAAAGAGGTATTTTGCTGGAGGGGCTAATAGTGTAAGAGGGTGGAGTACACGTACACTGGGACCTGGAGCATATCAGCGAAACGATACCATGCGTGCAGACTTTGTGAATCAAACAGGAGATATAAAGCTTGACCTTAGTGCTGAATATAGGCATAAACTAACTGAACTTTTTGAAATAGCAGCCTTTGTGGATGCAGGTAATATTTGGACAATCAAAAACTATGAAGGTCAACCAGGAGGTCTGTTTAAATTTGATGAGTTTTATAAGGAGATTGCAGCATCGTATGGGTTAGGATTGCGTGTAAACTTGGGTTTTCTGTTGCTTAGGTTAGATGCGGGAATGAAGGCTTATGACCCAGCAGATTCAGAAAAGAAGTTTGTCTTATTTAATCCTAACTTTTCCGATAAATTTGCTTTGCATTTCGCTATAGGTTATCCTTTCTAACCCGTATTGTTCTCGTTTTTAGCTTTAATGTAAGATGCTAATTCGTCTAACTCTTCCCGATATAAAGGTTGTCGCACACTTGTATCGTTTGGTATATGACTTTGCCTAAACCATGCGATAGATAATCATATTAGCGGTGTAAAGATAACACTTCGACTTCGCTTATTGATCGCTTCTTCTTCTTCTTCTTCTTCTTCTTATAAATCGATTTTTGTATTAGAATGCAATAAGTCTAACCTTTCCTGACTATTAATTGTTGACATATATGTTAATAACGGTGTGATGAATAATGCAGGGCAAGAAAGATGATTTTAATCGAACTTTCAAATTGCAACGTATCATTTATGTCTAAAAGGTTAATCTAAAATATAAGATTGAACAGACTAATCAAATACCTCTCTTTTAGTAATAATACTCAATTGGTTATCTGTTTTTGAAATAAAACAAAATAGATTTAGTGCGCATTAAATTATTGTTTTTAATTTAGTGGGGTTTTTATTTTGATGTTGTGTATGAGCTGGAATACTTAAAAGAAATATATGTTTTCTATTCGTAAATATTAAAGTTTTGAAAATCAAACAGGTAGTATTTTTAATGAAAAACTTATCAACAAAAATGCAAGATTGAATGATTTTTCTTGGGCGGTTTCAAATCTTTTCTTTATCATTGTATTTCATTTCCAAAACAGAATGAATAATTAATCACAGTAGGAATATAAATATAAAATAACATCTTGAATCAAATGAAAAAAAGGATTTACACATTTAATGAAGCCTATAAAGCATCACATTCTTATTTTAAATGGGATGAGTTAGCAGCCAAAGTTTGGGTTAGTAAATATGCTCTTAAAGATAGTGATGGGAACATCTATGAAGAGTCGCCTCGCGATATGCATTGGCGCTTGGCTAAAGAAATTGCTAGGATAGAAAATAAATATCCAAATCCTATTAATGAAGAGGATCTGTTTTATCTTTTCAACAAGTTTGAGTATTTAATACCACAAGGTAGTCCAATGACTGGAATTGGAAATGATTATCAAGTTGCTTCACTTTCCAACTGTTTTGTTATTGGTATGGAAGGTACTGCAGATTCTTATGGCGGTATTATTCGGATAGATGAAGAGCAAGTGCAATTGATGAAACGCCGAGGAGGGGTAGGTCACGACCTTTCTCATATCAGACCTAAAGGATCTGCTGTAAAAAACTCTGCGCTTACTTCAACAGGTTTGGTGCCTTTTATGGAGCGTTACTCAAATTCTACTCGCGAAGTTGCACAAGATGGTCGTCGTGGTGCGCTTATGCTTTCTGTTTCTATAAAACATCCAGATTCTGAAGATTTTATTGATGCCAAAATGGAGCAGGGCAAAATAACTGGAGCAAATGTTTCAGTTAAAATTGATGATGACTTCATGCGAGCTATCGAAAATGACGGAATGTACACACAACAATATCCTGTAAAATCAGATAATCCAAAACACACGAAAGAGATAAAAGCAAAGGAGCTGTGGTCAAAGATTGTTCATAATGCTTGGAGGTCAGCCGAGCCAGGAGTTTTGTTTTGGGATACTATTATTAATGAGTCAGTTGCCGATTGTTATGCCGACTTAGGCTTTGAAACTGTATCAACAAATCCTTGTGGTGAAATTCCACTGTGTACTTACGACAGTTGTCGCTTATTGGCTATTAATCTCTATTCGTATGTTGTAAATCCATTTACAAAAGATGCATATTTCGACTTTGAGCTATTTGCAAAGCATGTGAGAATAGCACAAAGAGTAATGGATGACATTATTGACTTAGAGGCTGAGAAAATTGAAAAGATTCTTGAAAAGATTAATAATGACCCCGAGGTAGAAGAGGTGAAAAGCGCAGAGCGTCACTTGTGGGAGAAGATTAAGAAAAAAACACTTCAAGGACGTAGAACAGGATTAGGAACAACTGCCGAGGGTGACATGTTGGCAGCAATGGGGTTGAGATATGGAACCGAAAAAGCAACAGACTTTTCAGAGAAGGTTCATAAAAGTTTAGCAGTTAGTGCTTATGCATCATCGGTAGAGCTAGCCAAAGAGCGTGGTGCATTTGAGATATTTGACAAAGAAAGAGAGAAAAACAATCCTTTTATAAATAGATTGAAAGATGCCGACAAAAAACTATATGCAGATATGGTTAAATATGGCAGAAGAAACATTGCATGCCTCACTATTGCTCCTACTGGCACTACTAGCTTAATGGCGCAAACAACCTCGGGCATTGAGCCGGTTTTTATGCCAGTATATAAACGCAGACGTAAAATTAATCCTAGTGATGTTAAAGCAAAGGTCGATTTTGTAGATGAGAATGGCGACTCGTGGGAAGAGTATGTGGTGTTTCACCACAAGTTTCGTACTTGGATGGAAGCTAATGGACATTCTGTGCATAGAGAATACAGCAATGAGCAGTTGGATGATCTTGTAGCAAAATCTCCTTACTACAAAGCCACTGCGAATGATGTAGATTGGTTGCAAAAAGTAAAAATGCAAGGAAGGGTGCAGAAATGGGTAGATCATTCGATAAGTGTAACCATTAATCTACCTAGTGATGCAAGCGAGGAGCTCGTTGGTCAACTTTACTTAGAGGCATGGAAAAGTGGATGTAAGGGATCGACAGTATATCGAGATGGGTCTCGTGCGGGTGTCTTAATTGCTAATGATGATGAGAAAGAAAAAGAAGATGATTGTTTTGAGCTTCCTGAGGTAGTTACTTCACGCCCAACGGAGTTGCCTGCAGATGTAATTCGTTTCCAAAACAATAAGGAGAAGTGGATTGCAGTAATTGGAATGTTGAATGATCGTCCGTATGAAATTTTTACAGGTTTGGCAGATGAAGATGATGGACTTCTTCTTCCCAAAAGAGTAACATCTGGAACAGTTATAAAAGCATACGACCATGAAGGTAATAAACGTTACGACTTCCAGTTTAGTAATAGAAGGGGATATAAGATAACAATTGAAGGGCTCGACGGGATGTTTAATCCTGAGTATTGGAACTATGCAAAACTTATCTCTGGAGTGTTGCGCTATGGTATGCCAATAGATCAGGTGTTAAAACTTGTGTCTGGCTTAGAGCTTGACAGCGAGACTATCAATACATGGAAAAATGGTGTGGAACGTGCTTTAAAAAGATATTTGCCCAGTGAATCTGAGGCTAATGGAGAGGAGTGTCCTGTGTGTGGTCACGAAACACTTGTGTATCAAGAGGGATGTTTAACCTGCCGTAATTGTGGCGCATCTAAATGTGGTTGATTAAATAATTAAACAAGAACATAAAATTTGTATTAAACAGAAAAGCAATGCCGAGAGTGGTGTTGCTTTTTTGTTTTTTTTGAATAATGGGCTTGTAAATAGTCTGTATTCTACACAAATGATTGTATTTTTGTATTTATGGATGATAGTTATAAAACCATAGAAGAGATAGCAGAGGGATATATTACCGAGCGCAAAAGTAAATTCATCTCCTACGTTATTCCAGTAGAGTCGGAAGATGAGGTGAAAGAGATAATTGAAGAGTATCGGAAAAAATATTATAATGCGCGTCATGTTTGTTGGGCATATATGTTGGGTGAAATGCGTGAAGAGTTTAGATCAAACGACGATGGAGAGCCTTCAGGAACTGCAGGACGCCCCATACTCGGACAGATAAACTCTTTTGAACTGACCAATGTTTTGATATTGGTAGTTCGTTACTTTGGAGGAACTCTGTTGGGAACAGGTGGTTTGATTAAAGCTTACAAAGAAGCGGCAGCTGCTGCAATAGAGAATGCCAAGATTGTTGAAAAAACAATCGACGACACCTATATTTTGCATTTCGATTATCCATTATTGAACGATGTGATGCGTATATTGCATCAGTTTGAGGAGTCGAGTTGGACACAAAACTTTACAGAAACTTGCGAAATGGGAGTAACCATTCGCCAATCTCAATCTCAAAAGCTGTTCAAATCATTGTCCGAAATCTATGGTGTGACTGTGCTAGAGTCGCAAAATGAGACTGAGGAGTAATCTCATTTAACAACTAATTCATTTAAATAATCGGAATAGTAAGACAAAATTAGTACTTTTGCCTCCTGAAATATTTCATTATAATACGATTAGGATAAAGAAAAGATACTTATGTATAAAAATTTGGTGATAGTCGAGTCCCCTGCCAAAGCTAAAACTATAGAGAAATTCTTAGGAAAAGATTTTCATGTAATGTCTAGTTATGGACACATTCGTGACTTAAAGAAAAAGGATTTTGGCATTGACATTGAAAATGGGTTCACACCAGTATATGAAGTCCCAGCAGACAAGAAAAAAGTTGTCTCAGAACTAAAGGCTGCCGCCAAGAAAGCAGAAGTAGTATGGTTGGCTTCGGATGAGGACCGTGAGGGAGAAGCTATTTCATGGCATTTGTACGATGTGCTTGGGCTTAATGATGAAAAAACAAGACGTATTGTTTTTCATGAGATAACAAAGAGTGCTATTCTTAAAGCAATTGAAAATCCACGCCCCATTGATATCAATTTGGTAGATGCACAACAAGCACGTCGAGTGCTAGACCGCATTGTGGGATTTGAACTTTCGCCTGTTTTGTGGCGCAAGATTAAACCGTCTCTTTCTGCAGGTCGTGTTCAGTCGGTAGCTGTAAGGCTCATTGTTGAACGGGAGCGTGAAATAAGAGATTTTAAATCTACAGATGCTTATCGTATAGTTGCAGTATTCACTAAAGAGGAGAATGGGCATACATACGAACTGAAAGCAGAATACAATAAACGACTGAAAACTAAAGAGGAAGCGTTAGCGTTGTTAGAGCAATTAAAAACATCTTCATTTGAAGTTGCCGATGTTACGATGCGTCCAACCAAAAAGACTCCTGCAGCACCTTTCACAACTTCTACTTTACAGCAAGAAGCTTCACGTAAACTTGGTTTTTCTGTTGGGCAAACTATGATGGTGGCGCAAAGGCTATACGAGTCAGGTAAAATAACTTATATGCGTACCGATTCGGTAACCCTATCGGGTATGGCTATCAATGTAGCAAAAACAGAGATTACGTCGCAATATGGAGAAGAGTATGTAAAAGTAAGGCAATATAGAAACAAATCAAAAGGAGCACAAGAGGCTCACGAGGCTATTCGTCCTACTTTTATGAATACGCACGAAGTAAGCGGAACGGCACAAGAGAAAAGATTGTACAGCCTTATCTGGAAAAGAGCTATTGCTTCGCAAATGGCTGATGCACAGTTGGAGAGGACTACTGTCAACATTGCTGCATCCGAGGCAGAAGGAAGGTTTACTGCTACAGGCGAGGTAATCAAATTTGATGGTTTTCTGCGTGTTTATCTTGAAGGGACTGATGATGAGGATGCTGAAAAAGATTCGGGTATATTACCTCCCATTAAAAAAGGCGAACTGCTAACAATGATGGAGACTGTTGCCACGCAACGTTTCACACAAAAGCCACCACGCTACACCGAAGCTGCATTGGTTCGTACAATGGAGGAGTTGGGTATTGGACGTCCGTCAACTTATGCTCCCACCATCTCTACTATTCAAAACCGAGGATATATTGAAAAAGGAAATGTTGAGGGTGTAGAAAGAGTTTACAATGTATTAAAGCTTGCTAAGAATAAAATAAAAGATACCGATAAAAAAGAAATTGCAGGAGCCGATAAAAACAAATTGATTCCTACCGATACAGGTCTTGTTGTGAATGACTATTTAGTTGAAAACTTCGCTTCTACGCTAGATTATAATTTTACGGCAAAAGTTGAGAAAGATTTCGATAAGGTTGCTGAGGGTAAAGTTGAGTGGCAAAAGCTGATTGAGGAATTTTATAATGTGTTTCATCCAAAAGTTGAAGCAGCTATCAATAAGAAAACAGAGCACAGAGCCGGAGAGCGTGTGTTAGGTGTTGACCCAAAAACTGGACGACAAGTTGCTGTGAAGATTGGCAGATACGGACCACTTGCTCAGATTGGAGAGAAAGAAGAAGAAGAAAAACCGTTATTTGCAGGACTTAGAGCCAATCAATCTATTGAAACCATAACTTTGGAACAAGCTTTGAAGCTTTTTGAGTTGCCTCGTACAGTGGGTACATACGAAGAGATGGAAATGACTGCTGCTGTTGGGCGTTTTGGTCCTTATATTAAGCACAACGACAAGTTTTATTCGCTACCCAAAGAGCTCGACCCTCACAAAGTGAAAGAAGACGAGGCTATAGAGGTCATAGAGAAAAAACGTAAAGAAGACAAAGAGAAGATTATTCAAACTTTCGAAGAGGAGCCAGGACTGATTGTTCAAAAAGGCAGATATGGTCCTTATATCTCTTTTGAGAAAAAGAACTATAAAATACCAAAAAGTGTGAAGCCAGAAGAACTAACGCTTGAAGATGTAAGAAAGATTATCAGCGAAACTGAGCCTTCTAAGTCGAGAGGAAGAAAAAAAACAAAAGCGAAGACAACGACAACTAAAGCAAAAACTAAGACTTCTACAACGAAAAAGAAAACTACAACAAAGCCGAAAGCTAAAACTACGGCTGCAAAAAAGAAAAAATAGTTGATGTTTGTTTTACAAAGAAGAGATTGTTTTTCAGCTCCTACAAACACAAAGAGAATCGTTATAATATGAAAAAGTTGTCGCATTCAAGCAAATACATTGCTTTCTTACTCGTTGGGTTCCTTACCTCGGCAGCAACTTGGGCACAAGATACACTGTCTGATATAGAAGATGTAGAGATAGAAACTGCATTTATAGATGAGGGACCTTTTTATGCTCAATTATGGTTTTGGGTGGTTATTGGAATTGTGTTCTTACTTCTCTTGATTGCTTTAATTCGTGGTGGTGGAAAAAAGAGAGAAGAGATAAAAGAGGAAATAAAAGAAGAAGAGAAAGTAGAAGAGAAGGCACAA
>CAZUHZ010000072.1:0-2087 GCA_964620895.1 uncultured Dysgonomonadaceae bacterium
AGGTTATGAATTTTTCAACAACAACAAGCTCTACTTTAGCAACGATATCTATCAACGCCTTGGACTGCGATTTTATGTTCACAAACATCTTTTTGCAGGAATTGCTATCAAAGCCCAAAACTTTAATAAAGCCGATTATATTGAGTGGAGTTTGGGGTATAGCATCTAACAATACACTCTCTCGTTAGCGCAAGTCTCTGACTTGTGCTGATATTGTTGTAAAGGATAAGGCACAGGTCGCAGACCTTTGCCAGCAAAGTGTCTCATAAAGGAAAAAGCATCTTTACTGTTACTTGCACTTTTTTATCTTCCAATAAAACTCATTATAGCTTCGTGCCAGTACTCTGGTACAAATGCGGCAGATGGGTGTGTAATAGGCAATAGATTCACTGTATGCCCATTGGAGAGTTTGTAAACCCAAGTCTCAACACTTTTCCCATCACGCAATATCAAGTCTTCCGTTTGGTTTCCTTTGCGAGGCAAATTATTGTAGAGTCTATTTCCCCACACTATCACACAATCGGGTCTGTACTGCTCCATCACAGTAAAAAAGGGAGACTCAGCATCAACAAAATCTTGTTTCTGAGGTGCTTTTCGTGTTTCAGATATGGGCACTTGTACATAATTGTAGAAGAGAAAGCTATTCCACACTGCTGCTCTATCCTTATTATACTGCTCTTTGCCAGCTAATGCACGTCCAAACTTGGTGTAGGTATTTATAAAACCCTCATGTTGGCTATCAGGATTTAAAATATGGTGGATAATATTGATTGTTAACTGTGGCACCGCTTCGCTTTCGTTTGCACAATAGTGACTTTCACCCAACACCATTAGCCTTTTACCTTTTATGCCTTCTGCATATTGACTGCCCACCCAAGGGATAAATTTTGCGTTTTTACTCATAATATTAGTTTTGTTTTTAAAACCACAGAAATAATATACTGCATTAAAATATAATGCAAAAGGGCAAGCATTTTTATCTATTGCACACCTTCATTTATCATCTTTCGAGCATACTCAATATAAGTATCCCTCATTCTATTCAAATCGGTAAAACTCATCTCTAGTTTTATATCGGGTTCTATTCCAAATTCTATATGTTCTTTTTGAGCATTGAATGTGGGCGAAGCCGAAAAACGAACCGACCAACCATTGGGCAGTTCGGATGAGAAAGGAAGTCCAGCTCCCCCACCCGTTCTATCACCCACAATTGTTGCATTGTGGGCATGCTTCATAGTACTTACAAATTCGTTGGTGGCACTATAACAACCTCTGTTAGTAAGAATAATAACAGGTTTTTGATAGCGAATACTGTTGGAGCTATCTAAGTATTTAGGAAACAGATCGGAGAAATCATTGTGCCCAGTGCCCACTTTGTGCGAAATATACCCTACAAGCGTTCGTTCATTAAAAAAGCGACTTGCAATGCGCTCAACATTTACCAAGCTACCACCGCCATTATCTCTTACGTCAATAATAATGCCATTACAAATAGCCATACGATTCAAAATCTCACTGAGCCCACTATTTGAAACAGGGCTAGAAAAGCTTCCATAATAGATATAGCCCACATTGTCGAGCAAGATTTTATATTTCATACTACTTGCAAAAGCATAATCGGTGGATAAATATCCATCTATTATATTAATATAAAAATTGGAAGGATAGTCCTCTTTCCAACTCCAATAGCGAGTTATATCGTGTCTAGCAATAAGGTTTACATGCCCATCTTTCAATTCTGAGAGCATTTGCGCCATTAGGTCAAACAGAGCATCTTTAGTCATATTGGGTGTTACTCTTGCTCTATATGAAGTACCAATACTGTCCCAGTTGATTTCTTTGTAGTCAAAGTAACAATAATTTTCATCTAGTATTGTCCAAAGTGCATCGAAGTTACCATGAGGATTGTCATCGAATTCAAATTTGTAGCTTTCACAGCTTGTGCCAATAAATCCTATAGACAGTAGCACTACAAGTGTGTATGATAGAAATATTGTTTTTTGTTTCATTAATTCTTAAATAATTGACAACGTTACTGTTTACTATTCACTGTTTATTATTCACTGCTCACTGCTCACTATTCACTG
>CAZUHZ010000072.1:2187-9423 GCA_964620895.1 uncultured Dysgonomonadaceae bacterium
TCACTGCTCACTATTCACTGTTTACTGTTTACTGTTTACCCATTATTAATTAACAATTAATTCCTCAAACCTTCGATAAGCGTACCTAAAATAGTTCAAATCCACATCCCCCTTCACTCCATTCAACTTACCTGTATGCGAAAACTGCCAAATAGCCCACTCATTCTCCTCTATATTTGGCTCGTTGTGCAAATCGCTCATCCATACAAGATTTGCAGGAAACCACTCCTTTATATACAGCTTATAGCAATCTTTGTTGGTGTAGATAATTGGGTGCACACCATAATAGTCGAACATCACTTGCTCCATTTTCTTCAACTCTTCTATCACAAGCTTTTGATAACTCTTATCCCAACTATGTTTATTATAAGGAGAATGTTCTACATCTATCACAGGAATCAAATCGTCGCTAGCAACTTTTGCTTGTTTAATAAAGTGATTTGCCTGATCCTCTCCATCTAAACCAAAAGTGTAGAAATGATATGCTCCAGTTTTTATGTAAACTTGTTTAGCTTCAAAGTAGTTGACTTCATAATTCCTATCTTTGTGAGACAGCCCCTCTGTTGCTTTGATGTAAGCAAATGTAATTCCTTCATTTTTCAGTTGTCCCCAATTGATATATCCGTTGTGATGGGACACATCTACACCCCTTATTACATACTTGTAACTATACTTATTGTCGTGAAAAGAATGAAATCTATCTTCTTTAGCTTTTTTTATTGAGTCAACAACAATAAAAAAAACCGACGAAACTAGTATCAACAAAACAAGCAAGATAAGTGTAGTTAGTCTCTTAAATCTTCTTTTTTTCTGCAATGGTTGATACTTTAAGCTCGTCGGTTTGTACTCTTACAGTGAGTATATTGTCATCTTGAATGCAGTAAAGTACCCTTCAACAACTCTAGAAGGGTTGATAAGACTCCTCACTTTATTTAATTGACAATCTCACTTTTCACTCATTACCCATTAATAATTCACTAATCATTAACTGGAATCTTGTCAATTCTCCGCTGATGTCTTCCACCCTCAAATGGAGTGTTCAAAAAAGTAACAAGAATTTCATAAATCTCTTCCTCTTCCAAAAATCTTCCTGGTAAAGAGAGTATATTAGCATCGTTGTGTGTTCGCGCCAAATATGCCAACTCTTTGTTCCAACAAAGTGCTGCTCTAATTTTCTGGTGCTTATTGACAGTCATATTGATGCCATTGCCCGTTCCACATATAGCAATTCCAGGATAACAATCTCCTGCTGCTACTGTTTTGGCTAGTTGATGGGCAAAATCAGGATAGTCAGTCGATTCGGCACTATATGTGCCGAAATCGATAAAAGGAATAGCCTTCTCTTCCAACAGAGAGATAATGAAATTCTTGGCATCCAGTCCTGCATGGTCAGAAGCCAATCCTATTGGCTTTTCCGACTCACCAAATAAAGACATATTATCAGTTTTCATTTAAAAAATCTTTTACTTGTTTATATACATTGTCACCAGTAAATCCCATTTTTTCATCCAACACTGTGTATGGTGCAGAATATCCAAAAGAGTTCATTCCCCACACAGCTCCATCAGTACCTACAAGACCTTGAAGGGTGACAGGTAAGCCTGCAGTCAATCCAAACACTTTTTTGCCTGTTGGCAATACTGTTTGTTGATATTCTTTACTTTGTGCTCTGAATAGCCCTTCGGATGGTACAGATATAATACGTGTTTTGACACCATCTTTGTTGAGCAACTTAGCACCTTCTACCAAAGTTGATACCTCTGATCCAGATGCCAATAGAATAACATCATACTCCTTGTCATCTTGTACTATATAAGCACCCTTTGCAGTTTGCAATGCTTCATTATAACGATTCTCCTTTGCTGGAAGATCAGTTATATTTTGTCTTGACAAAATCAATCCTGTTGGAGTTTTGTCGTTCTCGAAAGCCAATTTCCATGCCACTGTTGCTTCGTTTACATCGGCTGGACGCAATACAAGCATTGAGTTATTTCCACTATGATTTTGAAGTTTCTCCATCAATCTTATCTGAGCTTCATGCTCTACAGGTTGATGTGTAGGTCCATCTTCGCCCACTCTAAATGCATCATGTGTCCATATAAAAATAACAGGTTGCTCCATCAGTGCTGCAACACGAATTACAGGCTTCATATAATCAGAGAACACAAAGAATGTTCCACAAGCAGGAATCACTCCACCATGCAAACTCATTCCAACACACAAAGCAGCCAATGTCAACTCTGAAACTCCAGCTTGAAGGAATGCTCCAGAGAAATCGTCCTTTTGCAATGATGTTGTTTTCTTTAAGAAACCATCAGTCTTATCAGAATTGGACAAGTCAGCCGATCCAACAATCATATTTTCTACATTTTCTGCTAATACAGAAAGCACATTGGCTGAAGCTGCGCGTGTTGCTTGGTTAGATTTTTGTTCTATCTCTTCCCAATTGATAGCAGGTAACTCACGGTTGAACCATTTTTTCTTTTTGTCAGCCAATTCAGGATTTTCTTCTCCCCATTTCACGGCTATTTCTTTTTTCTTTGCAACAATTTCTCTTAGTTCATCTTGTCGTTTTTTGTAGAGTTGCTCTACTTCGGGGAATATAACGAATGGATTATCGTTGTCACCACCCATTCCTTCAATAGTTTTTATAATGCATCCACCCGCAGCAGTTAGTGGTTGTCCGTGCATCGATACTTGTCCTTCAAACAGCTCATTGTCGGCTGTCAATGCACATTTACCCATAATTGTTTTACCAATTATAAGCGTTGGCTTATCTTTTACTGCCTTAGCTTCTGTTAGTGCTTTGCGAATTTCGCCTGCATCATTGCCATCTATTGTGATAACATGCCAGTTCCATGCTTCATATTTTTTGGCAACATCTTCACTTGTCACTGCATCTGTCATTGTTGACAGTTGTACATCGTTTGAGTCGTAAAACATGATAAAATTGTCCAAGCCTAAGTGACCAGCAATCCTACCTGCTCCTTGCGATATTTCTTCTTGAATACCTCCATCTGAAATAAAAGAATAGATAGTTTGATTCATGCTTTCGCCAAGACGATGTTTCAAAAACTTAGCTGCAATGGCAGCTCCTACTCCATAAGTATGTCCTTGTCCAAGAGGACCAGATGTGTTTTCAATGCCACGCATCACGTCAATTTCAGGGTGACCAGGAGTAACACTGCCCCACTGACGAAATCCTTTTAAGTCATCTAATGAAAACTTGCCGCTCAAACATAACACAGAGTAAAGCATGGGCGACATATGACCAGGGTCTAAAAAGAATCTATCACGCGACTCCCAGTTAGCATTGTCAGGATCATACTCTATAAATTCTGAAAACAGAACATTAATAAAGTCAGCACCTCCCATGGCACCTCCTGGATGACCCGATTTAGCTTTTTCTACCATTGATGCTGACAGTATTCGAATATTGTCGGCAGCTCTTTTCATTAAATTAATTTCATTCATAATAAATATATTTTTTTGAGATTTACTTCTAAGATTTTCTTTAGGAAATAAGATTTTGCTTAAACAAAACTTACAGCTTTTACAAAGATAGTGTTTTATCGTAAAAATAACGAAAACTATATATGAAAAGACTCATCATTTTTATAACTTTGTTTTTAATAAATTGAGAAGTAACAATCAAGACTATGCCACTGAGTAAAAATAAAATAAAATATATACAATCACTTAAGCAAAAAAAGTATAGAAGCGAGCACAACACATTTGTTGCAGAAGGATCTAAACTAATTTTTGATTTGTTGCCTCATCTACCCTGTCAATTACTTATAATTACAGAAGAGGTGAAAGACACAATGCCTAACCATGAAGCAGAAGAGACAATTGTTGCTACACGAGGCGAAATAAAGAAAGCATCTCATCTTACCACACCACCCGATGCTATTGCTGTATTTTATCAAGCTAAACACAATATCTCGCAAATAGACCTCACACATAAGTTGAGTTTAATATTGGATGGAGTGCAAGATCCAGGAAATTTAGGTACTATTATACGTATTGCAGACTGGTTTGGAATAGAAAATGTAATTTGCAGCAACGATACTGTTGATGTGTATAATACAAAAACAGTACAAGCCACTATGGGAGCACTATCTAGAGTAAATATTCACTATGCGAATATCATTGACTTAATTACTCAATGTGACACTTCGCCCATCTATGGCACTTTTTTAAACGGAGAAAACATCTACACAGAGACACTGAAGCCCGAAGGCTTTATTGTGATGGGAAACGAAGGAAATGGAATACGCCCTGAAGTTGAAAAACTAATTACTCACCAGCTTTATATACCCAATTTCTCAACAAATAGCACTACATCAGAGTCTTTGAATGTTGCTGTTGCCACTGCAGTAGTTTGTTCGGAGTTTAGGAGAAGATAAAAGATAAGTTGAAGGAAGCCAGAAGTAATGATTTAGAAATAGACTATAATAAACTGACTATTAAAAATTTGAAACAGCACTCTCTCAAAATTACAAAACAGCACATATAAACAAGAAACTCAAAACTCTTTTCAGCAAAAAACCCTATTTTCCCTTCTAAAATCAACGAGTAAAGCACAAATCACTTTATTTTTGTTGCACAATATGCAGTATTTATATCTATTTGATTATATTTGCATAATATATATACACTTCTTCATGAATACTAGTATAGCAAATCACAGAAACGTTCATCATATATTGTAATCAAAATGCAAGAAATTAAATTTTATAGTGGTGAGAATATCCCACTGGAACTGCACAAAGTGCGCATCGTACAAAAACTACATTTAGTACCCATCGAACGCCGTTTAGAAGCATTGTACGAAGGTGGATTCAACACCTTTAGACTAAGCACCAATGATGTTTTCTTAGATATGCTTACAGACTCTGGTACAAATGCTATGAGCGACAATCAGCTAGCGGCAATGATGCAAGCCGATGATGCTTATGCTGGCTCGCAAAGTTTTGTGAGATTGCAAAAAGCAGTGCAAGATGTACTGGGCAAGAAGTATCTCTTACCAGTTCATCAAGGGCGTGCAGCAGAGAATATTCTTTCAGTTGCTTATGTAAGGAAAGGAAGTCTTGTGCCTATGAACTACCATTTCACTACTGCTATGGCTCACATAACAGACAAAGGTGGTCAGATTGCCGAGCTACTCTATGATGAAGCTTATGTAATCGACTCAGACCACCCTTTCAAGGGGAATATGAATATTGAGAAACTGGAAGAAGTAATCAATTATCATGGACCAAAAAACATTCCATTTATTCGTATGGAAGCATCCACAAATTTGATTGGAGGACAACCTTTTTCTATTCAAAACTTGCGAGATGTAAGGGCATTAGCCGATAAATACAACATTCGACTTATATTGGATGGTAGCTTACTTGGCGAAAATGCTTACTTGATAAAACAGCGAGAAGAAGAGTTTAAAGATGCTGATATGAAAACAATTATCCACACTATGACTGGTTTGGCTGATTTGTGTTATTTCTCGGCACGGAAATTAAGCTCATCGCGTGGAGGTGGAATATGTACAGATAGTTTAGAGATATTCCGTGACCTCGAAGCTTTTATCCCTCTCTACGAAGGCTTCCTTACTTATGGTGGAATATCTATTCGTGAGGTAGAGGCAATGGCAGTTGGTTTGTACGAAACTTTAGATGAGTCGATGATAAGCCAAAGCCCTGAATTTATTAAATACCTTGTAGATGGACTCGACGCAAAAGGTGTTCCTGTTATCAAACCAGCAGGCGTATTGGGTGCTCATGTCGATGCAATGCAAGTTTGCGACCATATTCCACAATCTCAATATCCTGCAGGAGCATTAGCTGCAGCACTGTTTCTTATTTCAGGAGTTCGTGGTATGGAACGTGGTTCTGTTTCTAACCAACGTGATGAGTATGGCAACGAAACATATTCAGACATGGAGTTGCTTCGATTGGCTGTCCCTCGTCGTGTTTTTACACTTTCGCAAATTAAATATGTGGAAGATAGAATGATTTGGTTGTATGAAAATCGTCACCTTATTGGTGGATTGAAGTTTGTGTACGAACCGCCAGTGTTGCGATTCTTTATGGGAGGACTTGAGCCAGTGAATGATTGGCCCCAAAAATTGATGGCTAAGTTTAAGGAGGACTTTGGCGATAGCTTATAATAAAAAATACAGATAAAATGAATAGTGGCTTTAATGTGCAATTACATTAGAGTCACTATTTTTTTTAAATGAAACAAGCATCTACTCCAAGAAAACAATATCCTTATTTTTCAACCCTAAATATTCTACCAGACAAATTTGACAAAGTATTTGATAATTAAGATTGCTATCTTTATAAACAATGAGTAAGAAAGCAGCAATTATTAGTAATAGAGTATCATCAAAGTACTCTCTCAACCAAAATAAGAAGTAAAAGAAATGGCAAATAATATAGTGTTTCACAAATCAAAGAAATTTGAGAACATCGACTACTCGGGTAAAGCATTGAGAGACCGAGAGTTTTATAAATGCAAATTCATAGGATGCAACTTCACAGAGAGCGACCTGATAGGCAATAGCTTCGAAGAGTGTACTTTTAAAGAGTGCAACTTCTCGATGACGATAGTTGATGGTGCAAGCTTTAGAGATGTTGTTTTTAAAGGATGCAAATTGTTAGGAATCGACTTTTCGCAATGCAACAGATTGATGTTTACCTTCAGTTTCGATAATTGCATAATGGACTATTGCACCTTCTTTGGTACAAAACTCGATAAAACACTGTTCAGCAAATGTTCTCTCAGAGAAGTGGACTTCAACGAAACAAATCTTACCTCAGCTCAATTTCTAGGCTCAGATTTAACTGGTGCTCTCTTTTCTAACACCAATCTAGAGAAAGCAAACTTTCGAGGTGCTACCAACTTCTCCATCGACCCCGAATTCAACAAACTAAAGGGGGCTAAATTTCATAGCTTCCAGCTAGAAGGGCTGTTGTATAAATATGGGTTGGATGTGGAGTAAGGTTCATTACATAACGACCTTAACCTGCATTATTCACGTTTTTAGCTTTACGTAGATGCAAGGCGTCGAACTCTGCGGATATAGCCACTATTTCAAGGAGTTTGCAACGAAGCAGATGCGTAATGCTTCGACTTCGCTCAGCAACCGTATCCTTTGATAAAGAAGGTCTTTTACATTAAAGCATAACAAGCCCACAAACCTTTGATCATTAGTTACTGACTAATATATTA
>CAZUHZ010000073.1:0-5956 GCA_964620895.1 uncultured Dysgonomonadaceae bacterium
TGTGGGGTGTGAGGTGTGGGGTATGAGGTAGGGTTGTGAGGTTTGGGGTGTGAGGTGTGGGTGTGGGGTAATTACCTACCGATGAATATTCACCCCACCCTGGCGAGATTTCCACTTCTCATACTTCAGCAAGTCGCTATGGATTTGCTTTAATACCATCCCGATAACAAAAACATCATCAACCAACCCGATACCAGGTAAAAAATCGGGGATAAAATCTATTGGTGACAAAAAATATAATATCCCTCCCAAGGCTGCTAAAATAGCACCGTAAGGTATCTCTCTGTACGCTCCCGAAATATAATCTTTGACAAGCGAAAGCAACAACTTCAAATCGTTAAAAACCTCTGCAATTGGTCCCTCATTCTGCAAAGCTTTCTCAAAAGCACGCTTCAAAGTATCTTGTATTTGCTCGCTATTATTCAGAAGCTTTGCTGCTCTATTTTTAAACTGCTCAAATAGACCATGTATTCTCTCTTTATCCGCATCAGAAAACTGTTTGCTCATTTTCAACACCCTCTCTTTTATATTTAGCCCTCTTCCTTCTCTTTATCTCTTCCACTTGCTGCAATCCTCTTCTTCTTGCCTGTTTCATCTCTTTTCCGTTTACCGTGGCTTGATAATCTAGGTAAGATTTAATTGTGTATAATAAGACTGCAACACTAAGCATCACTAATATCCAAATCATAATTCTGATTATTTTAAAATTTTCTCTTCTATAATTTCTGATAAGAATAACTCACAATTTGTTCGTGAAAATATTCTCTTCGCTAACAAGCACATCAATCCGTGCCACCTATATTACAATTAAACCAACCAATAGTTCAAATTATTTTTGCTCCTACTTTCCCCCACACCGATTTTGCTGTTGCACAAATCAAATCAGTTCCCTCAGTTTTAACTGTATGCATAAACGTATTATCGTTTGCATCAAATTTAGACAAAGATACAACCGTTTCACCATAGTTTGCCTCCCCAATAAATCTACCATCAATAGAATGCAAATAATAATTGTCGATAATTTCATCGGGAACCGACTCCACAACCCACTCTAGGTATCTAATATTATTTACATGCTTATACATATCAGTGTCATATTTATTTACCCTAAATTTTAGTGCTGAAGCTGGATTGTCAATTGCTGCTATTTTTTTTGAACTATCAATATCAATGCTATCTACACTCCACTCGCCCCATCTCTCTTTTATCTCTTCAAAGATGCGTACAGGTCTTCTTCTTTCAATATCAAAAAACACCCATATACCGCGCCCCCTACCAATTATATTGCCCTGATTGTCATAAATAAAGTGCTCTCTAAATCCTTTTATGTTTGTATATTTCGACAACCAAGTTCTAATCGTAATTTTCTCTTTATATCCCGGATACCTATCCATTTGCAAAGTACCCGCCACCAAAACCCACCCAATGTTCTGTTCACCCAATTGATATAAACTATGGTCTATAGCATAACAATGGTCTGCCGAGGTCTCTTCCAACAGTGTCAACATAGTAGTTGGCGAGGCCACACCAAACTTATTCATCTCGAAGTACCTCAACTCAAATTGTTTGTCAAAATAATTTTTAATCATAATGCTCTTTATTTATATTTATTATCTCACTCAACTGTCTGAACCGCTAGTTTTGTTTGATTCACGTGATTGCATTGATGGTGGAGGGCTGGAGCTGATTTGGAATCTGTGCCTTTTATCTTTTGTTACTATCATTGGCACGGCTAAATATCCTAGCCAGCTTGAGATCATCTATCTGCAGGAATTAATTTATCTTGTGCGTAATCGTTTGCCTCTTTTTCATATTGGGTTGCACTCTTTTTTTGAGTAAAGCTTATAAATTGCTGCTCTTTATCTTTTCTCAAATGCAAATCAATATGACCAACTTCGCTCATCAATGTAAATGCAAAATTATCAATTCGTCTATGTCTCAATGTTAGTGCAATTGCAGGATTGTTGCCCGACCAAAAAGTAAATCCATCAATAGGTGTTTTCTCAAGCTTCTCTATCAACAAAAATTTGACCCCATACTTATTTAAAATTGATTTTGCTTTTTGTAATGTGTCAACATTTTCATAAAAAAGGTGGTTGAGTTCTACAATAAGTGCATCAATAGCATCAAAACAAAAACTATCTACTTGCAGCAAACTAGCCTCATACTGTGCTACGGCACACCATGCAAACATATTTTTATTGTCTATTTTCGATTTGTCAGATTTGCGATAATAAGCAGCCTGAGCTTCTTCAAAACAAGAAAACTCATCGTTTATCTCGTCAATTTCTGCAACATTATATATTTTCAGCACTTTATCGATATCCTCTACAAGTGTCTCCGACAAGTAGTTGTGCTTATTAAGATATTTAATCGGAACTATTTCTTTAATCCTCTTCCATTTTTCAATATTCTCAACCTTCTCAATGTTTCTCTCTTTTCTTCTTGCCAAGTCTATTTCGTATTGCGATTGAAATCTAATCCAATACTCTGCCGATATACCCAATGCCGCTTCTAGCGAAACAGCAATATCAGGAGTTATAGGTCTTTTTCCTTTTATTATTTCGTTCAAAAAAGATGGCTTCACATCCAACTGCTTGGCCAAAATCTTTTGATTCAAATTTGGTGTAGCATCTATTTCATCCTTAATCAACACTCCTGGATGGGTAGCTTGAGCAGGTATTAACTCTTTTTTTATTGTCATAGCTCTTTGCGTTTACTTGTAGTGATTGCTCAATTCAACAATGGAGCAAATTGTAATACTTTCAGGTTCTTCCCCTTCAATTGTTGTATAAAACTCTATTCGATACTTGCTGTCCACTCTCACAGATTCTATACCTAGCTTATCTCCTCTCAGCTTTTCATAGTTTAAACTTTTAATTGGATATAGCTCCTCAACATCGTTAGCAGCTCGCAACTTATCTATTGTTTGTATATATTTACTTACTACATTGGGCTGAAACCTATATTTTTTGCTTCGAGCTCTCTTCTCTTCATACAATTCTTTTAGATATTCTTTCTCGAATATTATCACCATTAATTTTAGTTATTACAAAGGTAACGATGTTTTTAAATAATTCACTATATAAGTGAATTTATCTGCCTATTAGTAGTGTGAGTTTATATTTATTATCTCATTCAACTGTCTGTACCGTTGATTTTGTTTGATTCACGTGATTGTGTTGATGGTGAAGGGCTGGAGCTGAATTGGGATCTGTGCAAACTCTTTCCAGGGAGCATATTGTTGCCATTTTGCTATGTGTGGTTTTGGAATCATAAGTCACTTTCAATTTTCACATTAATATCAACCTTCCACCTATTATTCACAGCACCAGGTCTTTCATTTAATTTTGGAGTAAGTAGAACAGGAAAAAAATTACTTGTTTTTAAATTCTTAAACAACAACTCTTGGCACTCTTCATTAACCCTCAATTTTTGTAACAAAAAACCAACCCTTTGTAAAACACTTCTGTGGGGATACCAATTTATAAGTTCAACTAAATCTGATCCCTGTAACTCTTCTGACAGCTCTTCTATTATTGAAAGTATTCTGTTTATTCCACCAAGTTTTGTTTGATAATTAATTATATCAACAATAGTCAAAGCTGGACTAGACAGTTTATATAGTCCAGCATCAGATTTTTTTATTTCGATATTTTTGCCTGTCCAATTACTTGTTGTAAAGAAATGAATATCAATCGTGTTTTTAGAAATATCTTTAAACTTTGGAGTTTCTGTTATTATGTAATCCCTTTGAATCTGCTGATGGCTAGCTCCATGAAACTTTGCTGCTGATAAAAGAGCCACATAATAATTCCTATCTAAATAATTGAAAAGCTTTTCTATATAAAGCTGAATTGGCAATCTTTGAGCGACTGAATATCTTGGAGGTATTATAAGATAAAATCCTTTTCTTAAGTTTATTACCTCTTTTTTTGCAACCAACCTATTAAGTTCACTTTTTATTGAAGTTTCAGATTTACTGATGTTTTCAACCAACTCATTCAAAGAGAATGAATACTCCTCATAAGATAATAACTGGTTTATGTATTTAGCAACTGTCATCTTAGTATAATTTTGACAAAGATATCACATTTCGGCACTATTCTCAAATTATTACTATCAATCTATTGGCGTTTAATATGATTTCACGTTTCACACATTGAAGTCAGAATCGTCTTCTTTGCACTTTAAATGCCTCAATTGTCGCAAACATTTGTTTGAGCATATCTAGAATTACCAGTAAAAGTATGTGTTTATTTCTAATTTTACCTACTTATTTTATCAAAGCTACTTAGTAAAGTTCACTTTACAGACCCGCATCCAACGATGCTTGGAGTGGTGTGTTTATCTGTTTACTACAGACAGAGTGCTGCATCTAACGATGCGCTGGATAGCAGTATGTTTTAGCAGCTATTCATTATTGCTCCTCTAGCTTTATTAAAAAAACAAATTATCTATTGGCTCATAAGCTATTTGTTGGTTTTAGCTCTAGGAGCAACTTGTCCCTACTATGCTATTCTATCAACTTGCAACTGTCCAATACAGCCAACTCCTCATAAATCCTCTTCCCCAAATTCCTAACCAACCTATCATTACTATCGAATAGGTCGATGAAAGCAACTTGGCAATTGAGCGTCTTAAACTCTTCTTTCCTAAAAGGCTTCTTCTCTGCACTATTCAATGTTGTTTTGGGATAAAGCAAAATACTCAAATCGGCATCGTAGTGAAGGTTATACACAAACATCTGCTTCAAATCGGCATCCGATGGCTTATCATCCCTCAACACCTTCCACTTCGTGTCAATCACAATACACTCCTCATCGGCAGTCTCCACAACTATATCAGCCCTCAAGCCACGAGTTTCCCAAAAAGGAACCCTGTTTTGCCCTTTCACCACAATACTGTTGTCGCTACTTAGTTGATATGCTTTCAGCTTTCGATAAATATAATCCTCATAAAGCAAATTCATATCAAACATTATTGCCAACACATTCTCGCCACCCCCCTTCAAGTCGGGCGAGTAGCGCAAGATAATCAACTTAGCCAAATTGATAGCCTGTCTGTATCGCTCCGTATTTCTATCAAACCTTAGTTTCTCAAACGATTTCTCAGTAATATTCACATCCGACACATTCTCAAAGCAGAGCAACAACTTATTTATCCTCACATTAAAATTAGGATTGTGCACCATACTCTTCAGTATTAATAGTGCCTTTCGCAGTATCTGATTTAGCGTATTATCGGCATCAAACACCTCATGAGCCACATAAAAACGCTCCTTATGAAAAGCGTTCTTCCGGATATGACTGGTAAACAATATCTTACCCTTCACCTTATTCAAATTCTCCTCGTTGCTCCTATAACTCTTTCGCAAACCATGCTTGAATATGGTTTCAGTTTCCGACAAAAAAAGATCGTAATACAAATCAAGAATAGAAGCAGACCTTAGTTTGAGGCGAGCATTGGTTATCGCATTCAGCTTTATCAGTTTACACTCATTGAGCATAGTTATCAAAGCATTGCGCCACTTATCTTTCGATGCATCGTCCACCCGCTCATAATCGGCTTTGGGCAACACCTCTATCGTCAGATTCTTTACCTGAATAACACCCACATAATTGTTAAACTTGATGCGCTTATTGCCAACCGCAAAATACTTCTCCTTAGTCTTATAGCCATATCGTTCCAAGGCTTCGAAATGACTCTTTCTAAAGCTCGACTCCCCATCCACCCTCAATGTATGATGCTCAAAAACTTGTATAACTCTATTTTTCTGTTTCATATAGCTCTATTAGAGTTTAATCTCCTTGAGTTTATTTTGAATAGTTTTTATTACAGTTTCAAACTTTATGGTTGGAATATCTATTTTATTTAAAAAGGTGTTCCACATTTCTATTCGTTTAGCATCCTTGTAAAAATCCTCTGCAAACACTATAGAATCAAAATTAATAGT
>CAZUHZ010000073.1:6056-9313 GCA_964620895.1 uncultured Dysgonomonadaceae bacterium
ACAGACTCATGAAAATATCGAGTAAGGATAGTCTGAAAATCTATTTGCTCTTGCTTTGCTAAATTGTATAGCTTAGCTCGTATTGACTTTGCATTTTTCATCTTTTCTCTTTGATTATATCAGAATTGAAAAAATCTGGTGCACCTTATTGTATGCATTAACTTCTTGTGCTGTTTTCAGAAGCAACTCTATGTTTTTGTCTTTTCGTTGCAAATAAGCTTCAACAACTTCTTTTACCATATCTTGTCCTATTTGTGTATCGTGTTTTACAGCATCACACACGGTCCTTTCCAAAGAATAAACCCTAACACCATCTTGATTTGTTATGTGCTGATTGAATATGTTTTCTGACCAATAATAGAGTTTTACAGGCGGAAAATCTGACAAAGTCATCTTTTGCTTGTTTTCTATTGCCAAATGGTTGGTGTGCGGTACATAAGTGGTCAATTCATAAAACGAGCAAGCCGAGTGCATACAAAAAACTGCTTTTGGATACATCAGCGATACTTCCTGCCAATGATTGAGCATAGCATATTCAGGGTGTTTGTACAAACCTCGCTTCAGTTTGAGAACAATTCCACTCTCTACCATTTTTTGCAAATGGTAGTACAATTGCCTATTGCGTTGCAAATGATGGCTATGCAAATAGCCATTATGTTCTCTAAATAGTTTTTCTATCATCATCTCTGTTTTGCACAAATATACGGTAAGTAGCGTTAATTACCGTAATTTTGTGCAATTATTTTAATCTTGCACATTGTATCAAAAGCATCCCGCCTCAAATTTAACGGTGGCTACATTGCAATGTTATTTTTTTTAAAAAAAACTCCTGTTGAGTCAAAGTATTATTGGGTTGATTAAGACAATTCAAGTCACCTTTCACCAAAAAAGCGATTGAAATAAAAGGGATGACATGGACAGTGTTTTATAAACTATTCGATACACTTTTTGGTGAGTTGAATCATATAACGTGTATAGTTATCGGCAGAACTTTCGGCACATTTTCTCACAATCGTTACTTCCTATAAAGCATCGCCCCACTAATCTTTCTAAAGCTCGACTCCTCATCCACCTTCAATGTATGATGCTCAAAAACTTGTATAACTCTATTTTTCTGTTTCATATATCCCCTTAAACGTCTCCAGCGTCCACCCCTCGCAACAAGTAAAATTGAAGATAGGTCGCTCGTCATACTCCTCATAACCGTCCACACTATCTTCATCCAAAAACTTCACACCATTGCTCACTTTCATCTCCACAAAGCCCTGCCCCACTATCAACCTTATCTTACCCCAATCGCCATAAAAATACTCTTGCAGCAGTGGCATTATTTTGTTTTGGAAAATAAGCTTCAACTCCTCCAGTGGTTCTTGCTTGTTCTTAATAGTCATAAAATACGAGTGCCCAATACAGTAATCCTTGTCCAATAGCTTCTCAATCCTGCCATTAATAGCCTTCAGCATCGCCTCCAAATCGATACCCTGGCACCTAAACTCTTCGTTGCTGAGCAACGTTGGTTGGGGATTCATCTCCATAAAAGAAAAACGTCTTCTCAGTGCCGTATCCAACGCCTCCACACTACGGTCGGCGGTGTTCATGGTGCCAATGATGTGTAGATTAGAAGGTACACTAAATCGCTCCTCGCTATATGGCAATATCACCTCTATCTCTTCGGCTTGCCCTTTTCGTTTATCAGGCTCTATCAACGTAATCAACTCGCCAAATATTTGCGAAATATTGCCCCTATTTATCTCATCTATGATGATAATATAAGGCTTGTCGGCATTATCCTCCCTATCAACCTTATATTCATAATTTGTCTTTATATGTTCAGCAATAGACGACAGGTAAGGTTTCCAATCTCTCACAGTGCCATCTACTAAAAAATCTGATATCATCTTCTTAGTAACAACCATTTGAGTTGCAGTTTCAGTCTGTGGGATTGCCACACAGTTGCCACTTCCATTAATCCTCACATCAAAAGGTTTCTTCTGTACTGGAGTTTCCAAACTAAATGTTTCTTGCTCCATCACATCGCTTATAAACTTTTGATAGATTTCATCAAACGACACCACCACCTTCTTATCGCTAGCCTTTATAGCAATCGATTTGAAAAGCCCATCGCACACCTCGTAACTTATAGACTCTTCTCCATCATTTTTCTTTGGCTTTATCCCCTCAATAAAATCTTCGTAAGATAGCGATTGATGAAACGTGATAAAAGCAATTTGACCCTCCCCTGTTGCTGGATTAAACCGTAAGCTTCTAAATCGCTCATTTAGTACCGCTCTATTATCAATATTCTTTTCAAGAAAATCATTATCGATAATTTTCAAAGCTTCGTTTATTGTATTGTAGGTCTTTCCTGTTCCAGGAGGACCGTAGAGGATGGTGTTTGTGGGGTATTCCATTTTAATAATTATATCATCACCCGGTTCATTTTCACCCTTCATAATACCAAGCAAACGTTCATAATACCAATTATAGTTAGGGTCTTCTGTTTCATAAGGTGTAATATCAGTAAGAGTTTTTTGAACTAATTGAAAACCCACTTTCCAACTACCATTCAACTTCCAATCCACCTTTCTAATATGCTTATACTCTTCTCTATTATTATCAAAGACATAATCTGAAGTTACTTCACCATAACCAAGCAGTTCATACAAACCCCTTTTTGCAATTACAACATCACCAACTTTCATCACATTAGCAAACTCATCATTTGCAGTTGTGTTATTTTTCTTCGAGCCATCCCCTCCATAAGCATTATCAAGAGCTTCCTTTATCTCCTCTTTACTCTCATAGTTATTCAAGTCTTCTAGCTTATCCCATCCAAGCCCCATAATACCATCATTGTAGAACTCCTCCCAATTTCGTGCTTGCTCTCCTGGTGAATATAGCCAATAACGTTTTTCGTCTTCCCTTTCCACAGCTAACTCCAATAATATTTCGTATTCCTCTTTAGTTGCAGTAAAATTAGTTCCCTGATGACCCACATTTAACTTCTCAAGATCCGTAATTCCATCTATCTCATCTTTCAAGATTGGGTTATTAGCGAAGTTGTGCGTAATATTAATAGCCGCTTTTAGCTCACTAGTGTCGTCAACTCTCCATAAATGGCTTTCAGGAAACGATGCCCTATCAAGAGGCTTTGAAGCCACCTCAGCCAATGCATAGCATCCTGCTTTACTACCAGTTACCCATATTATTACTTTATCTCCTGGCTTTATTCTATTCTTGTGTGAAGTTACTGTCCA
>CAZUHZ010000074.1:0-9260 GCA_964620895.1 uncultured Dysgonomonadaceae bacterium
AATAACACAAAATTGATATGGAAGAAAAATTAAAATTATTTTTATGCGAAGATGATGAGAATCTTGGCATGTTGCTCAGAGAGTATCTCGAGGCTAAAGGTTTCGAAACCGACCTATTCCCTGACGGGGAAGCAGGATTTAAAGGATTCGTAAAAGAAAAATACGACCTATGTATTGTTGACGTAATGATGCCAAAAAAAGATGGCGTTACGCTAGTAAAGGAAATCAGAACAATTAACTCTGAGGTTCCAGTAATATTTTTAACCGCAAAGAATATGAAAGATGATATTCTTGAGGGTTTTAAAGCTGGTGCTGACGACTATATTACCAAACCATTCAGCATGGAAGAATTAGTGCTTCGTATTGAAGCTATCATCCGCAGAGTGAAAGGTAAAAAAGCGAAAGAACAACAGGTTTACAAGTTTGGTGACATGACTTTTGACACTCAAAAGCAAATTCTCACCATTAATGACATTCAAACCAAGCTTACAACTAAAGAATCGGAATTGCTGACACTACTTTGTGCTCATAGCAACGAAATTCTTGAACGTCAGCATGCGTTGAAACAAATTTGGGAAGAAGATACATACTTCAATGCTAGAAGCATGGATGTTTATATCACCAAATTACGTAAACTGTTAAGACCAGAACCAAACATCGAAATCATTAATATTCACGGAAAAGGTTACAAACTAATTGTACCTAACGAAGAAGATGAAGGAGATGAATAAAAAGTAGTTATAGGAATTATCTATAAACATGAAAAGCTGCTCAATTGAGCGGCTTTTTTTGTTTAGAGACATTTCACTCAACACTTTCAAGTTTTATTCACTTTTATCTTTCCTCATCTGCGACACCAGTAAAATTATTGAAATTGAATCGACTACATTGGTGCAATTCTACCCTTTATATTTACCCTAAAGCTAAAGACCTCTATAATACGAATTAATCTATGCCCCACCACTCAATCACACTTTCTCAAATCTAAGTGTCACAATATGACAGTTTTTCCTTACATTTGTATAAAAAACAAGATGATACATTCAATGACAGGTTATGGCAAAGCCACTATTGAGCTTCCCAGTAAGAAGATTACTGTAGAAATAAAATCACTCAATAGCAAGCAATTCGATTTATATACACGCATCCCACACGTATATAAAGAAAAAGAGATATCGTTGCGAAATGATTTATCGAAGATATTGGAACGTGGCAAAATAGACTTATACATCAATGTGGAAGAGTCAGATAAGAACACCACTGTAAAGATTGATGAAGCACGCCTCAAGAGTTATCATGCTGAAGTGAAACAACTTGCTGCTGCACTCGATATAGAAGAGCCAACTGATTGGTTTGATGTGCTTTTCAAACTTCCCGATGTATTCAAACAAGAACCCGAAAAACTGGAAGAGGAAGAGTGGCTAGCTGTTGAAAAAGCTGTTGATGGTGCTGTAGCAAATTTAATTTCATTCCGTCACCAAGAGGGCGAAGCACTAAAGCAAACAATGCTTTCAAATATTTCCAACATCAAGAAACTTACTCTTGAACTTGAGAAGTTTGAGGCAGAACGCATTGAAAAAGTAAAAACTCGTATAACAGAAGCACTTAGCAAATTGGAGGATGTGACTTACGACGGCAGTCGTTTAGAACAAGAATTAATATATTATATAGAGAAGCTTGATGTAAACGAAGAGAAAACACGCTTGCTCAATCATTTAGAGTATTTCTTAGAAACAATAGAAGCCAACACTTCGCAAGGAAAAAAATTAGGATTCATAGTTCAAGAGATAGGTCGTGAGATAAATACTTTAGGTTCTAAATCGAATGATTCTGGCATGCAACGCATTGTTGTGCAAATGAAAAATGAGCTCGAGCAGATAAAAGAGCAAATATTAAACGTTTTATAAAACAGTAAAAGAAAGGGATATATATTATGACGGGTAAGTTGATTATTTTTTCAGCACCTTCAGGAACTGGTAAATCTACTATTGTGCGCTACTTGCTTAAGAAAAACTTAAAACTACAGTTTTCAATTTCTGCAACTAGTAGAGCACCGCGTGGAGAAGAGAAAGATGGGGTGGAATATTACTTTCTCACACCCGACGAATTCCGAACTCGTATTAAAAAAGGGGACTTCGTTGAATATGAAGAGGTGTATGAAGACAATTTCTATGGCACACTGAAAAGCGAGGTTGACCGAATATTAACAGCAGGAGAGAATGTGGTGTTCGATGTTGATTGCGTTGGGGGCTTAGCAATAAAGAAAATATATGGAGATAGAGCATTAACAATCTTCGTTATGCCTCCATCGGTAGATGAGTTGCGCTTTCGTTTAGAAAAGCGAGGAACCGACACTCCTGAGGTTATTCAGAATCGCCTAGATAAAGCAAAACACGAAATGAGCTTTGCTCCACAGTTTGATGCAATAATCATGAATGACGACTTTGACAAAGCAAAAAAAGAAACGATGAAACTTATTAAAGAATTTATATCACAAGATTAACCTTCTTGTTTTCATATATCAAATTATCAACACAACTAATTTATGAAACTAAACAGTAAACTCATTCTAACCTTTGTCTGGTTATTTCCCATACTGCTATTTGCAGCAACACCGCAAAAACAAACTTATACTTTTACAAAACAGGACTCGCAATCTCTGTATTTGGATGTTTACTCAGCCTATACAGAAGATGCACAACCCTGTTTGGTTTTTATGTTTGGTGGCGGTTTTAAAGAAGGCAGACGCGATGCAGATATATACAAAGCCTACTTCGAGTATTTTGCAAACAAAGGTTTCACTGTTGTATCCATAGACTATCGCTTAGGAATGAAAGGAGAGAAAGCTCCCTCAATGTTCAACAATAAACCAATACAAAACTCAATAAAGTTGGCCGTAGAAGATTTATACACTGCTACCAATTATTTATTGATGAATGCTCAAGAATTGAATATCGACACCACTCAAATAATAATAAGTGGCTCGAGTGCTGGTGCAATAACTGTACTACAGGCTGATTACGAGAAGAAGAATAGTTTTGAGTCCGCCAAAACTCTACCCACAGAATTCCAATACGCAGGAGTGATTGCATTTTCAGGCAGTATATTTAGCCGCGAGGGTGCTCCATCTTACAAAATTGCCCCTGCTCCTACCCTACTATTTCATGGAAGTGCCGATAAGTTAGTGCCATACAATAACACTCGTTTCTTTCGCATCGGGATGTTTGGTTCTAATACGCTAGCAAAAGAGTTCCGCAAGAATGAATATCCTTATCTCTTCTACTCGATGGAGGGCAGTGGGCACGAAGTGGCAGATTATCCAATGACGGATTTCTTACCAGAAATAGAACAATTCATCACAGACTATGTCTTCAACAAGAAGCAACTATTCGTTGATATCAATTATCGGGACAAGAACAGAGTTGTTGAAATTTCGGATAGCCCTAAAGATTATTATAACAATTAAGTTGTGCAACAATTTATAAGACAATACATGCTACCAATAGCAATGGTTATTGGTATAGTTTTCTATAAACAACTGGCAATATTTGCACCAATTATCCCCTACTTGCTTTCGGTGATGCTCTTCATCACCTATAGCCGAATAATATTGCGCGATATACGCCTCACAAAGTTTCATTACATTCTTTTGGGCATACAATATGGAGGTAGCATGCTGGTTTATCTTTTGTTTTTCAAGTTCAATACTACCTTAGCACAAGCTGCGATGATTTGTGTGCTTGCACCCACGGCAGCTTCTGCCCCAGTTATTACAGGCATTTTAGGAGGCAACATTTCATCAATAGCCGCCTATTCATTTATTAGCAACTTGTCAATCGCCCTTCTGTCACCACTTTTCCTTGCTCTTTTTGGCGATGCATCAATGGAAACAATATCCTTTGGTGCTTCTGTTGTCATCATCTTCAAGAAAGTCTTTCCAGTGCTCTTACTCCCATTTATTTTAGCACTAACGGTAAGTAGCGTAAGTCCTAAGATTCATGATAAGATACGGAAAGCTCAAATACTCTCTTTCTATTTATGGGCGGTAGCTCTCACCATTGTTACTAGTCGTGTAACTATGTTTATCACTATCCAAGATAATGCCTCATATAAATTAAAAATTATAATCGCTGGAGTGGCTTTAATCATTTGTTTGTTGCAATTTTGGTTTGGTCGCCGTATTGGTAAAAAGTATAACAGCACTGTAGCTGGTGGACAAGGCTTGGGACAAAAGAATACAATCCTTGCTATATGGCTTACTCAAACTTACCTCAACCCTGTTGCATCAATTGGTCCTGGTAGCTATGTGTTGTGGCAAAATATTGTGAACAGTTATCAGCTATGGCGCAAAGAAAGAAAAGAAAAACAAATAAGAGCACTCAAATAAAGCTCTCTTTTCATTAAAAAAGTCCTATATTTACTGAAAATTAAACATCCATACCATTATGATACAAATAACAGAAAAACAAATTGCCGATACCCTCAAAAAGGAGCCGATTGATTATATCAATCTATATACCGATGCATACCTTGCTGAAGTTGACAATGAGTTGAGCGCAGATAATATGCACAAACTCAACGGACATCAACACGCATTGCTTGCTTATCGCTATTTTAGAGAAGAGGTGAATTATGGCGGTTTTGTACAGTTAATACAAAATGGCTATGGCGGTTATATCTTCGACAATCCTACAGCAAAGGCACTTAAGATATTTGGTGCAAATGGAACAGCTAAGATTATCTATAGAGCAAAGGAGATATATGATGCCAATCGCAAAGAGTTGGAACGAGAAACCACAGACGATGAGTTCAATGCTATGTACGTTGACTTTGAAGTGTTTGATGAGATTGAAGAGCAATATTTTCAAATAGAAAAGACACAGACTGAAATCATTGCCAAGTATGTTGATGACAACAGAGAGCTGTTTGCTGAGATAGTATAAGCAATAATGTGAGAGTAACCAAAGCATCTTGCTTTGGTAAGTTCATACTTATTTTCCAGCTTCTGAACACATCCAGAAGCTGGAAGCTTCTATTACATTAGCCATTTTTAAAACTCTTTCAATTCACCTTTTATATACTTCTCCAACGCCTGTTTCAGCGTTAAGCCTTGCGCTCCAACAAATATCTTCATGTCCATTTTCTCTAATGCCATTGCAGCATTATCACCTGGCCCATTGCCTGTTATTAGCACATCGGGCTTTAGCTCAAATATCTTCTTAGAGGTTGCAGTGCCCGCTCCATGAGCTTCGTTTTTAACTGCACTATTATCTATTACCGACAACTCATCGGTTGCTTCGTCAAAAACTACAATATATTCTGTTCTGCCAAATCGTGGGTCAATCATTGCGAACCAATCTTTACCCGCAGCAGTAAAAGCTATCTTCATTATTTTCTTCTTTTATGTTTGTTAATTCTTTTATTTTCTCCCAAGCCTGTTCCAACAGGCTGGTTAATTCCTTATTTTCATACTCTACAATAGTTTGACCAAGTGTCATTGCTTTAGTAAAATCCTCATTGTAGGGCAAATCAATTAAGTGTTCAATACCTTCGTCCACTAAAAACTGTTTTATCTCTGTCTGTTTTTCGATATTCACATCGGCTTTGTTGATAATACAACCTGCTTTGATATTGAACTTCTTCACTAATTCATATACTCGTTTCAAATCGTGGAAACCCGATATAGAGGGTTCAGTAACTAGCACTGCAAAGTTAGCACCCGAAAGCGATGATATAACTGGACATCCAACTCCTGGAGAACCATCTACCAACACGTAATCTTTCTCATACTTTAGCGCAAGCGCTTTTGCCTCGTCTTTCACTTTAGCTACCAACTTACCCGAATTGTCTGCTCCAATACCGAGGTGAGCATGCACCATCTTGCTACCCGTTTTCACATTAGATACAAACAGCTTTCCAACCAAAAGATCATTGTTTATAATTGTTTCAGTTGGACATACCCGAGCACAATAGCCACATCCTTCACAATCTAATGGTGATACGATATACTGACCGTCAATCACCGAGATGGCATCAAACCTACATACATCTTTACAAATGCCACAACTAATACAATCGGATTGCTCTATATAAGCAACCTCACCACTATAAAAATTTTCTGCAACCTGAAAGTCGGGTTGCATCAACAAATGCATATCTGCTGCATCCACATCGCAATCGGCAAGCACCACATCTGTAGCACCCATTATAGCAAACGAAGCAGTGAGCGATGTTTTGCCAGTACCACCCTTACCCGATATTACTACTATCTCTTTCATATACTTGCCCCTTTCTTTATGGATAAACAGTGCTCCAAAATATTGTTCAATGCAACTTTCACTGCTGGAAACTCAGTATAAATAAGTTCTCCTTTGGAGTATAGCTCTGCAATCTTTCTACTGTTGGGTATTTTAGCCAATATCTCAACACCTTTTGTACGGCAATAGTTGACAACTTCATCATCACCAATTCCGTGACGATTGATAACCACACCAAAATCTCTTTCAAGTTCGCGCATAGTTTCAACAGCCAACTTCAAATCGTGCAACCCAAATGGTGTTGGCTCTGTAACCAATATCACATAATCGGCATCCTTTGTAGCCTCCATCACAGGGCACGATGTGCCAGGGGGAGAGTCGAAAATGGCAAACGAAAGGTGTGGATATTTCTCTGCAACATATCTCTTAGTTTTAGCAATGCTCGACACAGCTTGCTCTTCACCCACATTGAGGCGACTCTCTACATAGTGTAGTTTGCCCCATTTGAAATCGCTCAATACCCCAATCTTGGTTGGTTGCATGGGTAGCGCACTCGCAGGACATAGCTCTGAACATGCATAACAGCTGTGGCACAATTTTGGATAAACCATTATTGTGTCGCCCAATTGAATAATAGCATTAAAGTTGCACACTTCTTCACAAAGTCCACAAAGGGTGCACTTAGCTGCATCCCATTTCGGTGTCATATTGTGGTTGTCTTCTTCGTGCACCAAAGTGCCATCAAAGAACAACCCCGAATTGGGTTCTTCCACATCCAAATCGACCAACACCACCGCTTCGCACTGGGCAATATAAGCAGCAAGATTGGTAGAGAGGGTTGTTTTTCCTGTGCCTCCTTTGCCACTAGCTATTGCTATTTTAAATGTTTGCTGGTTAGTCATACGTGAAAAATTCTGATAGTGTTGAAGTTGTATTAATGACCACCACAACTGTGGTTTTCGTCATGACTGCAATAGTTGGCACTCAATGTCAACTCGCCTGCAATAAACTTATTCACCAAATTGGTTGGTGTATCCACTGGTGCACCCACAAAAGCATTTACTCCATATTGGTTAAACAGGGCGATAGCCTTACCTCCCATGCCTCCGGCAATTACATCAGTAGCACCATTCTCCGACACCCATTTAGGGAACGAGCCTGGTGTATGTTCTGGTGGGTCCATAGTTGTAACTTCTGTGATGGTATTGTTTTCAACATCTACAAAAGCAAATGCTTGGCAATGTCCAAAATGTTCAGACAACATATCGTTGACCATCGGTATTGCAATTCTTTTCTTTGTCATAATTAAGTTTATTTTGTTTTATAAATTAGCACAAGCCCTTTCTATTTAAACAAAGGGCTTGTATTGTATTGTAGTAATATAGCAATCTGGCTTAAAAGGTATTATTGACTATCGTTACGAAATCTGCGTCCCATTCCACGACCAGCACCGCCACTGCCTTGGCTCATTCCACGACCACCACGATTTTGTCCAATGCCACCACTTTGACCCTGCCCCATGCCGTTTTTCATACCTCTACCCATTCCTCGTCCACGACCTCTACCCATTCCTTGTCCTTGTGGATTGTCATTGATTGGATTGTCTATATTTTCTTTTTCTTCTGTTGTTTGACCTCTGCGTGTTACACCCATATTGGTGCAACGACCCATCCTGCGTCCTGTCATGGGACCTTCGCCCATAGGACCTTTTTGATTAAAATTTGGCATTATATTCTGTTTTTAAATGATTAAATTGTTACTTCAAACCAGCATTCAGTCGTTTACCACGACCTTCCTCTGTACATGAGTTGCGTTTCTTACCCATTCCCTTGCCCAGTTTTGCCAGTTTCTCTTCGTCTGTAGTTTCTCTACACTTTCCCAATCCTCTTCCTGTTCCTTTGCCCTTTCCTTCGGGTCCTGTACCGTCTAATTTTGGCATAATTCTATTTCCTCCTATTGTTTAATAATGCAATGATGTCACAGATTCTCTTTTCAACATCTTTTATCACCACCATTTGTATGTGCATACTATCGAGCAGGGGTTTAATTTTCACACCAAACTCGCCCGACACTATCATCTCCACGTTGCGTGTTGCAACCAATTCTACTGCTGCCTTGCCAGCATGCTCTTCCATCTCTTTATTGGTGTTGGGGATAAATTCCATTCCACCACTCTCAGTATCTACTATTATGAACCATGCGCAACGCCCAAAACTTGTGTCTATGTTCGACTCGAGCGTATTACCCGTTGAAGCTATTGCTACTTTCATACTCTTCTGTTTTTATGACCTCTTCTACTAGGTACACCCTCTCTTTTCATAAAATGTCCGCATTGTGGACAAACCACTTCTTTGCAGGGCTTTCCCGATTGGTGGACTTGCTCGTACAGACAATGAGAACACAGACATTTGTCTTTACCAAAAGACTCCTCTTTTCTCTCATCTGCCCTATCAAAATCTGAAATATCTCTACCACCGCACAGCGGACACTCCTCAATAGGCAAATGTTTGTGTGGATGACTAAAATAGCATTCACACATATTGCACTGATGCCAATCGCTATCGAAATAGACTTTACCACCCTCAATAGCTATTTGTCGCCCTTCCACAAATGCTGTTGCCAGTTTTTGCAGTGCAGCTGCATATATACGGGTGAAAGTGGGACGCGAAACATCCATCATCAATGAAGCTTGATGATGATTGAGTCCATCATAGTCGCATAAGCGCAAAGCCTCATATTCTTCAAATAGCAAATTGACAGAACTTAGCGATGGCTTCACATTCGAGTCTAGCCCATAAGGCTTAAAACCCTTTATAGAAGGGGGATTCAATATTTTTCTTGCTCTTCTTATACGTGCAGACATGTTCTTTTTACATTAACGTTCACTGCAAATGTAATGAACTATTGTTCATTGAGCAAAAGTTTTAACAACTTATTTTGATATTCTCCTAAATAACGTTCAAGTTGAAGCGTATAATTTTTTTTATTTGAACTTTAGGCTGT
>CAZUHZ010000075.1:0-9188 GCA_964620895.1 uncultured Dysgonomonadaceae bacterium
CATAGGACCAAAATCGGTAAGCACGCCAACACCCATAAAAATGATGGGCGGTAGGATACCAGTTTTGATGAGCGAGAAATAGAGCAAGTTCATAATACCATGTTGATCGGCAATATCCAACAAGCTCATATATGTGCCGTCTGCATTCACTACTAGCGAAGCATCTACAACGCCCAATCCTGCACCAGGAAGATTTGCTAGTAGCACACCAAACCCGATGGGTACAAGCAACAGAGGCTCATACCCTTTCTTAATGCCTAGATAGAGTAGTAAAAATGCAATCAGCCACATTAGGAGAGTTTCCCACCCCATGGTACTGAAGCCAGTCATTTCCGTCAGTTTAGAAAAGATATCACTCATTCTTATCCTATTTTTATAAGTACATCATCTTCATCTACCGACTCACCATTAGCAAAACAGATCTCCTTTACTACACCACTCTCTTCAGAAGTTATAGCATTGTAGGTCTTCATCGATTCGATGTAGCCAACCAAATCGCCATCTTTAATGGTATCGCCTACTTTCAAAGCAGTTTCGGTTGACTCTTTAGTTAAGAAAAACTTACCTTCCAAAGGAGAAGGAACTTCCTTAAGGGGTCCGTCTGATGGGGCAACAGCTACAGGCATGCTTGCCTGACTTTTCTGAGCTTGTTGTACTTCACCTCCCTCAGCACCAGGATATGAAATGTTCACTACAAATGATTCATTATCTACATCTACAACCAATGTCTTGGGTTGGAAATTGCTACCATTAGCAGCAGCAGGAGCTGCAGAAGCAACAGGGGCATCCTGCTCAGCTTTCTTCTTCGCCAAATCGTCTTCGAAGGCTTTCTTAGCTTCGCCCGATTTGTAGGCTCTGTATTGCTCGGGATGCATGCCTAGCTCGAATAGTTCTTCATCGTCTTTACCCAAATCCCAGTTGTTTTCCTTCATCTCTGCACGGAATTCATCCAACTTATCGGGATATAACTCCTGTGGATTGCCTGTATAAAACTCTCTATTCTGCTCTTTTGCCATCTTCACAATCTCTGGAGCAAGCTCGCCAGGCAACTTACCCGACTTGCCTAAAATCATGTCCCAGATATTGTCGGCTATCATCGACCAACGCTCTCTGCCTTTTTCAAGTTGCAGCACATTCATCAATGCTAGGTTCTTTACATATTGGCTGAAAGGTGTTACCAATGGAGGATAACCAACCTTGGGCCATACATAAGCCACCTCATCAAAAAGCTTAACTAGTAAATCATCCTGAGTCAACTCTTCCTCACCGTTCTTAGCTTTCCATCTATTCAACGAAGAGAGGTTGTCTTCCAAGTCAGCCATCAAACTGCCCATCATTCCTCCAGGCAAGCCAGGAGCAATCAACAATGAGTTCATCAACCTGTTTTTTGGATTTATATAGTAACCCAAGAAATCATCCATAAATTTCTGTGTGAGTGCACGCACCTTCATATAGGCTTTCATATTGATATCAGCTACCTTAAAACCAGCATCTTTCAACATTGCCTGCACTGCCAATAAGTCGGCATGTCCAGTACCCCATGATAAAGGCTCCATAGCTACATCAATATACTCTGCACCAGCATAAGCTGCTTCAAGAATAGAAGCCATCTGAAAACCAGGACCCGCATGACCATGATAAGTAATAGGTATATCGGCATGTTTCTCTTTAATGTTCTTGATAATTTTACCAATTGAAGCAGGACGACCAATACCAGCCATATCTTTTATACAGATTTCATCTGCGCCTGTTTCAATGAGTGTATCAGCCAATTTAGTGTAATACTCCACCGTGTGAATTGGCGAAACTGTTAAGCTAAGAGCTGCTTGCGAAATCATGCCAGCCTCTTTGGCATACAGAATAGAGTTTTTCAAGTTGCGAGGATCATTCAACCCGTCGAACGAACGTGCAATATCTGTGCCTTGTTTCTTTTTTACCTGAAACATCAACTTGCGCACATCGGCAGGCACAGGGTTCATTCTGATACCGTTCAAGCCGCGTTCAAGCATATGTGTTTGAATGCCTGCATCGTTGAAAGGTTTTGTCCAATCACGAACAGCCTTGTTAGGATTTTCACCAAACAGAAGGTTGATCTGCTCAAAACCACCACCATTTGTTTCTACTCGGGCAAAACAACCCATCTTTACTATTGCTGGAGCTACCTCCGTAAGTTGCTCAACCGTAGGAACATATTTGCCCGACGACTGCCACATGTCTCTATAAAGAAGACCAAATTTAATCTCTCTTTTCATATACTGTTTTATTTTATTTTTTTTGTATTGAATCTACTCTTCCTGCACCCCCAGTAATCATATCAACTACTGCTGCAATAACTGCCACCTTCTTGGGGTTTATACCCTTCCCTGCTCCACTATCAGTTGTTTTTTCCACCACTGGGATATAGCGGTTGGTAAGCAGCACCACTACATTACCTATTATCACAACTAAAAAGAGAATGAGAAATACCATAATCATCCCCACTACCAGAAGGCTCAACGCCTCATTCATATTTTCCATTATATAACTGTTTTTTTAAGCTAAAACAAACAACCAATTAATAACCTAAATGAAAGTAATAGGGTTGTTTTTAATACAAAATCAAATTTCCAAGTTCCAAAAATACAAAAAATAAATCATTTACCGCAATAAAAATTACTTTATGATAAAACAAGAGTGCTTTTATTATCTATTTTTATCACAACTCGCTTTGTAGTGACGACTCTCACAGTCGTTTGCAAACTACTTGTAGCTAGCTATCCATAGCCATCCATTATACTACAACCATCCATTCTTCACAATGCACAATTCACAGCACTCTACATCTTGCATCTACCCCAAAAGTAAAAAGATGAACAAGACAGATAAGCCTTATTTTCAGCAAAAATAAACAAACAATTTGACAATAATGTTTCCTTGTATGCGTCAATTATGTAAAACTATTTAGCGTCAATAGTATGTTGTATAACATTGTTTTATAACATATATTGCAAAAGCAAGGTTTTCATTTGTTTTTGATAACTTGCGCATGCTTTAAACAGTAGGCTTTGCACACAAAGCAAAGTCTTTTTAATTTGTAGTTTCAAAATTATAATTACATAAATTATTTACACATGAAAGTCTATAAAACCAATGATGTTAAGAACATTGCCATTCTTGGCGGTTCAGGAACAGGTAAGACCACTTTCGCCGAGGCAATCCTTTTCGAGAGTGGTCTTATTAATCGACGTGGCACTATTGATGCCAAAAATACAGTAAGTGACTACAACCCAGTAGAGAAAGAATACGAATACTCTGTATTTTCAACGCTACTTTCCATCGAATGGAAAGACAAAAAAATGAACTTTATAGATTGTCCTGGGTCAGACGACTTTGTGGGAGGTGTTATTTCGGCTCTAAATGTTGCTGACATGTCTCTAATGCTGATTGACGCTCCTAGCGGAGTAGAAGTAGGGACAATGAATCAATTTAGATACACCGAAAAATTTAACACCCCTGTAGTATTTGTAGTTAACCAGCTAGACCATGACAAAGCCGACTACGAAAACACACTAACCAACCTAAAAGAGGTGTTTGGAGACAACAAGGTGATACCTGTACAATACCCCATCACTAGTGGCGAATCTTTCGATGCTATCATCGACGTTCTAAAACGCAAAATGTATAAATGGGCTCCTGGTGCTACCGCCCCCGAAGTATTAGAAATACCAGCAAGCGAAGAAGAGCGCGCAGAAGAGTACTACCAAGCTCTATTGGAAGCGGCAGCTGAAAATGACGAAGAGTTGATGGAGAAATATTTCGATCAAGGCACATTGAGCGAAGAAGAGATGCGCATTGGCATTCAAAAAGGAATGATTAGTCGCGACCTATTCCCTGTTTTCTGCACTTCTGCTGAGAAAAACATGGCTGTACATCGTGTTATGAATTTCTTGAGCGTAGTTGCTCCTTCGCCCAACGATATGGATGCACCCCTCAACACCGCTGGCGAAGAGGTGAAACCAGACTCGGAAGCACCCACAAGTCTTTTCTTTTTCAAAACTACTATCGAACCTCACATTGGAGAAGTATCTTACTTTAAAGTAATGTCGGGAACATTGAAAGAGGGAGACGACCTAATGAATGTGGACCGTCAATCGAGAGAAAGAATAGGACAAATATATTCAGTGGCTGGACAATTGCGTACAAAAGCTGTACAGCTTGAAGCAGGTGATATAGGCGCTGCTGTAAAACTAAAAAATGTAAGAACAGGCAACACTCTTAATGAAAGAGGAATTGAGCAAAAATTCGACCTTATAAAATATCCCGAGCCTCGCTATCGTAGAGCAATCAGACCTCTTAACGAAGCCGATGCAGAAAAGATGAACGAAGCACTCAACGTAATGCGCCAAGAAGATCCAACATGGGTGGTGGAGGTTTCAAAAGAATTGAAACAGACAATAGTATCCGGACAAGGAGAGTTTCACTTAAGAACCTTGAAGTGGAGACTAGAACATAACGATAAAATAGAAATAGAGTTTCTTGAGCCTAGAATACCCTACCGCGAAACTATCACTAAGAGTGCTCGTGCAGAGTATAGACACAGAAAACAATCGGGTGGTGCTGGACAATTTGGCGAAGTTCATTTAATTATAGAACCCTTTGTAGAAGACGAGCCTGTACCTCCAGTATATAAATTCAATGGGCAAGAGTACAAAATTCAAGTGCGCGACACAACTGTTGTAGAACTTGAGTGGGGTGGAAAACTGGTATTCATCAACAGTATTGTAGGTGGTGCTATCGACACTCGCTTCTTACCTGCCATATTGAAAGGTATTACAGAACGAATGGAACAAGGACCGCTCACAGGGTCGTATGCTCGCGATGTGCGCGTTATTGTGTATGACGGAAAGATGCACGCTGTTGACTCAAACGAGATTTCGTTTATGCTTGCCGGACGAAATGCATTTAGCACAGCCTTTAAAAATGCGGGACCAAAAATACTTGAACCTGTTTACGACTTAACAGTATCGGTGCCAGCCGACTTTATGGGCGACGTGATGAGCGACCTGCAAGGCAGACGCGCCATGATAATGGGAATGGACAGCGAAGCGGGATTCGAGAAAATTAAAGCAAAAGTACCATTAGCCGAATTGTCAAACTACTCTACATCGTTGAGCTCTATCACGGGTGGTCGCGGATCGTTCTCAATGAAGTTGGCAAACTACGAGTTGGTACAATCCGATATTCAAGACAAGCTACTGAAGGCTTATCAAGAAAACGAAAAGGAAGATTAGATTTTACATTTCTGATGTAAATATTCAAAAAAAAAGCTGCCTCTTAATTATAGGGGGCAGCTTTTTTTATATGGGTGCAAATCGGCGCCATTAGGTTGATTTACCCTGAAGGGGTTAAATATGGTATCTAGCTAACAAACAGTGCAATGATTGAACCCCTTTAGGGTTCACTGCTACTTGGTCATTATTACCACGGGTTTCACCCGTGGCTATTCACCTTAAACCACTTCGTGGTCAAATGTTATGGTTGGAATAAACACACCTGCCTACAAATAACCCTCTGCTTATCTAACCACAGAAATATAGCCTCCAGCATTCACCAATTCAAAAAAAACAACCACACCTACCCATCAAAACAAATCGGTTTCATATTTTTCAATCATCAACAAGATAAATTTCCTAATCTCCCCTTTCGCCTTACCATTCTTTATAGCCTTCCAAAAATCGGGATTGTTGTCAATATTTTTATACAGATACTTATATGCGGGCCACCATTCGCTATACTGGAAGCCTCCTTGTGCATGCTCGTTCAAGTGGCTCAACACTCCATTAAATTTTTTCTTATCGGTCTCCCTCTTGTCCTGCGTCATGCCGTAGAATATATGCCCATCTACATAAGCATAACTAAAATAGTGGTATTTCCACTTTTTGGGCTTCAGCCACACCCTACCGCTTTCATGCTTGGCATCTAAGTTCAACTCTTTTTTCAAACTCTCCATTTGCGAGTTGAACCGCTCTTTCAACTTCCGTTTCACCTCTGGCAGTGAATTGGAAACCAAGAAAGAGATTTCCAAATTCTTCTGACTGCTATTTATCAAATCAGCCATCGCTTCTTTTGCTTCCAAATCTTTTTCGCCCATATATTTCCTCCTCATTGTTTTTTCAAAATCTTTCAAAAACGACTTCACTCGCTCGCTCTCTGTTATCACACCAAACTCGGCAACACAATCTATCAAGTGCTCTTCGTAGGTCAAGTATTTAAATTTCTTGCTACGCACTAGCTCCCTTCGCTCCTCTTGGGTGAGGCTCTTGGGCGAGATGTCTATTGCCTGGGGGCTCAGGTATATCAAGCAGTAGTCGTCGCCAGTTCTGTTCCACAAATAGTCAACATAGTGCTCCAACTGTTTTTGCAACTCATTGTTCACCCTACCCACTTTGTTTACTATAGCAATAGCCAACTCAAACGAGTTTTTATATATCACAATATCTATTTCGTCTCCCTCGTGAGTGGGCAGCCCGCATTGAACCTCAATTTTATCGCGCCTGTTATAGACAAAAAAATCGAGCCCAAACTTCTTTATAAAGTGTCGCAAATACCTATCGCCCTGCTCATGACTCTCATTGGGGTTGAGCAAGAAAGCCAATACCTGCGACACTTTGCTCTCATCAATCCACCAAAAGTCTATGGGGTTGAACCAAGGGGCATTCTTCCTGCCAAATTTCTCCCTCTCCCTCGCAAGGTTCTTTATCTTGCTATCGGCAAGCGTGTAGAAGTTTTTTATGTCGGTGTTTTTTATCCTTCTCTTTCTCTTTCCCATAATTTATTTACATTTCTGTCAATCTTATCTTTCTTTCACAACTGATGCCCTATCCTATTACTAAACAATCAGCAAAGATGCTTTATCCAATTTTTATCCACATTGCCTTTCAAAGCAATATAAAGGAGCCTACTCTGAAAAATCAATCCCATTTACTGCGTCCCTCAACCTCTTGAAAGGGGAGTTTGGCAGGTGCTGATTATTCCACAATTAACTTTGTCAGTATTTGCTTTATATTTAAATGTCTTGCTCCACTTACTGTAGATGCATAAGCATTTACCAAATCTATCCAATCAATAATTTTGTTGTCTTCTGATGTATTAACGCCCCAGTATTCTGAAAGCTCTGATACGGATGCTTGCATTATTACTTCTACAATGCGAGGTATATTATTGAATAAATTTAAAAACACTCTGGGAACCATTTTGTAATCTATCCCACTTACCACACAGTCCTCTCTTCCACCAGCAGTAAATAAGTCTCTAACATTAGGACAAACGACAGCTTCACGAGTTACTAACCAAACAGCAAGCCTTCCAAACTTATCACTTCCATTTCCAAACAGTTCGGGGAAATAAACCATAGCTCTATTTTTCAATTCTATTCTATCTTTTCTAGAAACATTATTCCATATCCTAATAATTATGTTACTCGGTTTACTATCACCCTCTGTATCCATCCACCAAAGTTCTTCACCAGGTTTGAGTTTGCTTTTATAATAATTTACAATGGGTTTTACAGGATTATCCTTCTGTCGCAACTCATCATAATGCATGTTTATTTTATCGAAGATTGTATTTCCAGGCTCCAACTTCATGTCTATTAAATAACGAGGCGAATGGGTTACAACAACCTCTGATAGCACCTCCTCATAAGGTCGGCAGCGAAACTCAATTGGAGATGCAAGCTTTGCAAACAGCATATAGATTCTTTCAACTCCATCTACCCTTGTACCTTCTAAGACACTATTTCCTGTTGTTTTCCAATGGTCTTGTTTTGTTGTTTTCACCTCAACACCATAGAATTTCCTTGCAACTATATCTGGAAACTTTTGACCACTTATTAATTCGATAGAATTTTCAAAAGGTGTGCCAATTGCAATGTCAGCCATTACATCTCTTACAAGTGGCTCAAGCTTTCTACCTTCAAGTTCAGCAATTTTTTTTGAAGGATTATTTGCATGAACATTCAACTCTAACAATGTTGAGTTGAGCAATCTATTAAATTCACTTTTACTTGAATCTGAGTTTACTGAAACTACCATATCTACTATTTAAAGTATAAATCCCAAACTTGTTCTAGTCTCTTAGCTATATTATAAGCTAAAAGTGGTGGAACTGCGTTACCTATTATCTTATATGCTTGAGAAGGGCTAACTAAAAAAGAGCCTTTTCTTCCACCTTTCCTTTCAATTACAAAGTCGTAATCAGGAGGAAAAGTTTGAATTAAAGCACACTCTCTTACCGTCAATCTTCTTTCCTTTAGCCCTTTATTCAATTCACTGTCAATTTTGCCCCCATTTTCTTTTGAGAGTCTTCTAAATTCAATATTTCCGTGGTGTTCTGCACGTATTGTTGGTGAAATACCTGATGGATTTACTTCTATTTGACCTTGACAATGTTTGCCCATAAATTTCGCCTTCGAGTAATATTTTTGAGACAAATCAATTGATTCTTCAGGTTCATCCAAATGCTTAAAAACCTCGTGAAGCTGTACAAAGCTCTTCAAATTATCACCTTGAACAGTATAAGAGTGTGTGGGTTTTGGATATGGATTGTACCTTTCAGTTATATTCTCATTCAACAACTCCCTTAATGAAACTTCATTTAGTGCCGATTTTTTGATGCCTATAAAAATAACTCTTTGTCTAGATTGTGGAACACCAAAATCAGCAGAGTGCAATACCTGAGGTGTTAAAACAATATATCCATTTTCACTAGTTGAAGAAAAATCATTTTGAATTACTTCTTTCACATTATCTAGATTGACCAAACCCTTCACATTTTCGGCAATAAACATTTTTGGTTGAGTAATTTCAATTACTTCTTTCATCCACATATATAGCTGCCCCCTTGTTTCTACAGAAGCAGTCTTATCATTTATCAGTTCCCCTTTATGGTTTTTATGCGAATCAAAGCCTTTTCTTTTCCCTGCAATACTAAAATCTTGACATGGAAATCCTCCTGTAACCAAGTCTATATTCTTAGGAAACACACTTATACCCTTGCGATGCATTTTCACTAAATCGACAATACTTTCACTGTAAAAATCATCTACACTATGTCCACGTCTCGAAAAGTAATGAACCCATGCATTTCTGGCATCTTTTAAAATATCATTGGCAAAAACAGTTTTAAACTTTGTTTTTCTTAGGTGAACA
>CAZUHZ010000076.1:0-9180 GCA_964620895.1 uncultured Dysgonomonadaceae bacterium
AGTCGAAAACGAAATTGATAGTTGAATGCCGTTTCGACTGGAATCGAAATGAATTTATGCTATTTTCTCTGTTTACTGGCGAAAAACCTTCATAAATCGTTTTCACGACAATGTTTTACTCTCTTTCCAGTCAGATAATAACGCATGAAATAGGGTAGTACAAAAACTAAGTATTCTTTATAAGGAAAAATAAAGCATGCATTTACTACCTTATCTGTTTAACTGTCAGTTAAATACAAGGTGTTTTGGGGTGGGTAAAATAACTGTTCTTTGTGCAAGTAAAAAAAGCAACCAGTTCGGTTTAATTATTAAGATTGACCGAAACTCCCAATTTTAGAACCATAGGATTAACTGGATAGTTGGGTAAGGAGAAATAGTTTGGTTTTTTTATCACCAAATCGGCAATGTTGTACATCATCACAAAAAACCTCATTTGCTTCAAATGCATATTGGCATATCCTGTTACAATAGGATAGTTGCCCACCTTCTTTTCACGTTGGTTGTAAAACTGCACCAAAGCAGCTTCGTATCCCGGCGCATAATACTCTGTGTGGATATGTGCATCAACACCTAGCTGTAAAGTTAATTCATTTGCAATTTTAGTCTTCAAAAATAGGTTTGAATAGGCACTAAGAGATGGTAGTGGAATAGCCTCTTCGTTGCTCGATGTTTGATATACTATAGAGTTGTTCCAATTGAATATACCCGCCTTGAAGTCTTGGTCTATACGTGCTGATACAACTTGAATGTTGTCGCTCTCTTGAAATGGAAATTTGGTTTGGTCGAAATAGATGTGATTTTGAATATTTTCAACACCCAAGCTCAATGTGGTTTTAGTGAATGGGATAAAGAGTTTCCCCCCAATGTAAACTCTACGAGTATCATCAAAATTGTTGTTCCACCAAAAGTATTTTGAGTGGTATTGTCGTTCGAGGAACTTGGGCTTTAAGTTTTTGATATATGCTTCACCCATCAAGCTTGCCTCTCTTCCAGCAATATTAAAGGTGGTTTCCACATTTCCATTTAATCTAAACTCACCCAAATTTTCGCCCAGCACTCCCAAGTCAGCCTCTGCATTGAAGCGAAGATATTTTCCTTGTTGTTTGCTTAAGATTCCACCAATGGTTGTAGCCTGCTCTCTATGTTTGTACCTACCATCTGCTACTGTGTCAAGCAGATTGAAGTTTCGTGTTTCGTGTTCGATAAACACTGTGAGTCCAAACTTCACCCAATCTCTAAATCCTTCACGCATAGAGAGGGCTAATGTGTTTTTGAGTGTAGTAAAACGTGTACTGTCGTCAACTGCCGATTTGTAGTTGTTGTTTGCGTAAAGTGTGTCTATTTTACCAACAACTTCGCCGCCAGGGCGTGTTACGCGAGCTGTGTCGTAAGATAAGAATCGACGGTACTGCTCTTTATAACGCGATGTGAGTATGATACTAGCTACTGGCACAAACTCTTTTTCGCCAGGGGTTAAAGTTGGTTCGGTGTATCCTAAGTTGTAGCGAGCAGAAAGATGATATTGACTGGTCTTCAATCTATTCCACGTATTTACAAAGTATGTTGGAATATCTTGTGAATTGAAACTTTGCTCAATCAATTCGGGGTTTGTTATAAATGTAGAGTCAGTGATACCCCCGTTTTCGAAATTTGTAATTGATGTTTGTGAAGCATAAGCATGCACTTCTACACGGTCAGTCAAATAGTTTCCATAAACTGAAAAGTTGTTGTGCTTAGCTGCTTGCGATGCATAGAATCCTTTAGCGTTGATAAAATCTAAATCGAAACCAATGTTTAGGTGGCGATTAAAATTCATGGTAAAGCGTGTCTCTAGTCGCTCTTCTTTGTTTGCATCATTTCCTGCACGTTGATAATTTATGCGTGTATAGGGAATGCGAGTATTGTAAAAGAGTTGATTCTCAACATTCATATGATATGGATAGTAAGCATCGTAAAAGAAAAACTGACTGCTTTCGCCACGGTCAAAAAAGAGTTTTGAGATAACAGGCGAGCCCAGATTGGCTAAGTGCCCCATTGCTACTGAGTGTCCATCGGGCACAGTAGTCTGTTGGTGGTTGTACAATAGTGTGTCGGGTGTAGCTGTGTGCCGTTCACCAGTTCTTTTATCAATTTTCCAAATATTGTAGCGAGGGTACTCTTTTGTTGAATCAGCAAGTTGAGGTGTCATCGCATTTACATCTCGCATTCTCATTTCCTGCAACGTTGAGTCCTGTACCGTTGAGTCTTGAAAGGCAGGATGTTGTAATGTTGAGTCTTGCAAAATTGAGTGCAGTAATGTTGAGTCTTGTACCGTGGTGTCTATCACCGTAGTATCTAATTGCATCTTTGCTCGCTGCATTAGTATATCTAGCGAATCTTTTTCGGTTGTAATTAAAGATGAGTCGGGCACAATGATATGAGGTCTTTGTGCAACTAATACTGTTGCAAAAAAACTAAACAAAAAAAGTATAACTAGCTTTTCTTTCATCGATTGCAAACTTACATAAAAAAATGTCATCCATTTATATGTTACCACAACTTTGTGCTGTTTTTTATAAAAATTAGGTGTTACTCCTTGTTTTGTTTTTAATGAGCTTCTCTAAATTATTGAACGTTGAAATAGTAAATGCGAGGTCGCCTTTTACCTTTTCATTCCAAATGCAATGAGAAATCATTTATCATTCTCATCTCAACTGTCACTTCCTTCTTGGGTGGGGTGTCCAAAACATTGTTCTAATTTCAGTAAAGCCAAATCTCGATTGTTGCTTTTGTTCCGTCGGTTGAAACCGACGGTAATGGTTACCCTATATGCGTGTGGTGGTTGTGCAGTAGAAGTGAACTTGTTCTTTAACATTCAAGTCGTTAAAGAATAAAACAGCTCCGTTTCAAACAATCAATTTGTGTTATTACAAACCCTTAAATAAAACTCAAAATGAATCTTTTTGATGTTTTATTGTGTATGTTACAAATAAATATATATCTTTGACGTCATAAAAGGTAAAAAATGAAACTAAACAGCCTACATCACCATCATTTTCATACTTGCAATCAGGCGAGGAGGAATTGATGTATGCATAACTGTATATAATATAATTAAAACCCGTCTGAATAAATTCAGGTGGGTTTTTTATTTATCAACCATTTTTTATTCAGACACAACAACAACAATGAAATGAAATTAAAATTAGCAATTCAGAAAAAAGGTCGTTTAAGCGAAAAGTCGCTTGAGTTATTAAAAGAGTGTGGAATAAAGGTGTCGAATGGTGACCGAAAATTGAAAACCAGTGCCAAGAATTTCCCCATAGAAATACTGTTCCTCCGCGACGATGATATCCCTCACTATGTGGAGCAGGGAATTGCAGATATTGGAATACTTGGTGAAAACGAGGTGCTGGAGAAGGAAAAGGATGTTGTTATGGTTGAAAAGCTAGGCTTTGCAAACTGTAGGCTCTGTTTGGCTATTCCCAAAGATGATGTTTATACAGATGTTTCTTTCTTTCAAGGTAAAAAAGTGGCAACGAGCTACCCCAAAATATTGAAAAACTTTTTTCAAGAGAAAAACATTGATGCTGAGATAGAAGAGATTGGGGGAAGTGTTGAAATTGCAACTAGTATTGGATTGGCTGATGGTATATTTGATATTGTGAGTACTGGAAGCACTTTGGTTATGAATGGATTGAAAGAGATAGAGACAGTTATGAAAAGCGAGGCTGTGATGATAGCCAATAAAAACTTATCGGAAGAGAAAACTGCAATCTTAGAGAAGTTACTATTTAGGATAAAGGCTTTCATGAAAGGGACAAGTAGTAAGTACATTGTGCTAAATGCGCCTAATGATTCGTTAGAGAAAATATGCACTTTAATACCTGGTATGCGACACCCAACAATCTTGCCACTGTCGGGTTCAGATTGGTCGAGTGTTCACTCTGTAGTTGAGGAAGATGATTTCTGGAATGTGATAGATGCCCTTAAGGGTTATGGAGCAGAGGGGATATTGGTGATGCCTATTGAGAAGATGATTGTGTAATCTTATAGATAAAAGACATAATAATAGGAGTGTGTTGTAAATTACGACGCTTAACGAAATAGCAACAGTAAATGATAAAAACAATCAGTTATCCCAATATTGATGAATGGGCAAAGTTGGCACAGCGCCCAACGGTTGATAAGAGTTGTCTGTTCGAGATTGCGAAGGATATCTTTAATGATGTTCAACTTAATGGCGATACTGCTGTATCTAAATATAGTAGTCAGTTTGATGGTGTCAATTATAGTTTCTCTCCACTTGGATTGAATTTTATTCAAGATGCAGAGAGTGAAATATCGGCTCCTTTGAAGGAGGGTATTCGGAAGGCTTATCAAAACATTTATAAGTTTCATGCATCGCAAGCCGAATCTGTAAAGAAGATAGAAACTACTGAAGGTGTTACTTGTTGGCGCGAAAGTCGCCCCATTGAGAGGGTTGGTATTTATATACCAGGAGGGTCAGCTCCACTCTTTTCGACAGTGTTGATGTTGGGCATTCCTGCTAAAATTGCAGGATGCAAAGAGGTTGTGCTTTGCACGCCTCCTGATAAGAGTGGTAAGATTAATCCGCATATACTCTATGCTGCCAACTTAGTGGGCATTAGCAAGGTATATGCAGTGGGTGGTATTCAAGCAATTGCTGCTATGACATTGGGCACGGAGTCTGTTCCTAAAGTAGATAAGATATTTGGTCCTGGCAATCAGTATGTGACTGCAGCAAAGCAACTAGCACAACTCTATGGCACTGCCATAGATATGCCTGCAGGTCCGAGTGAGGTGTTGGTGATTGCAGATGATTCGTGCAACCCACAGTTTGTAGCTGCCGATTTACTCTCACAGGCTGAACATGGTGCAGATAGCCAAGTTGTTTTATTGTCTGACAATAAAAAGGTGATTGAAGATGTGGCTAATGCTTTGGTAGAACAGTTGGAGCAGTTGCCGCGAAAGGAGATAGCCGAGAAAGCCTTGATGAATAGTCGTGCTATTCTATTTGAATCGATTGAAGAGTGCATCAACTTTAGCAATGTGTATGCTCCAGAACATCTTATTTTGGCATTCCAAAATGCGGAAGAGAAGACAGATAAGGTGCAAAGTGCTGGTTCTGTGTTTTTAGGTAATTATAGTTGCGAGAGTATTGGCGATTATGCTTCAGGCACTAATCACACATTGCCTACCAATGGTTTTGCAAGTGCTTATAGTGGTGTTTCGTTAGATAGCTTTGTGAAGAAAATCACCTTTCAGTCTGTTTCTGAAGCAGGATTAAGAAATATTGGTCCTTCGGTAGAGCTCATGGCTGATGCCGAGCAGTTGATGGCTCACAAGAGTGCAGTTACTATCCGTCTTAATAAAATTAACAAAAAATGAGTGTAGATATAAATAAGCTTGTACGACAAAATATTCTCAATTTGGCTCCTTATTCCAGTGCGCGCGATGAGTTTTCTGGAACTGAAGGGGTGTTTCTAGATGCTAATGAGAATCCAAATGGTAGTTATAACCGTTACCCCGACCCACATCAAGTGGAACTAAAAAATGCGCTTGGGAAAGTGAAATCAGTTTCTCCTCAGAATATCTTTTTAGGCAATGGTAGCGATGAGGTTATCGACTTGATATTTCGCACATTTGCCAATCCTGGCAAAGATAAAGTGATTGTTTGTCCGCCTACCTACGGTATGTACGAGGTGTCTGCCAATATAAACAATGTTGAGATTGTGAACATACCTCTGCTTCCCAACTTTCAATTAGATAGACAATCTATCTTTAAAACAATAGAGCAAGACAAAGCTGTGAAGATAATCTTTATCTGTTCACCCAATAATCCTACTGGTAATTTGTTGGAAGGAATTGAAGAGATTATAGAACGGTTCGATGGGATAGTTGTAGTGGATGAGGCTTATATCGATTTTAGCCCCGAGGCTACAAAAGTTCCAATCATTGAGCAATATAACAACCTTATTGTATCGCAAACCTTGAGCAAAGCGTGGGGATTGGCAGGAATTAGGGTAGGTATTGCTTTTGCTCAAAAGGAGATTATTGCATTGCTCAACAAAATTAAACCGCCCTACAACATCAGCACACTCAATCAACAACAAGCACTTTCAAGCTTACAAGCACTTGAAAAGTTTGACGCAGAGAGAAATGAAATTCTTTCAGAGAGAGACCGTTTGCAGAAAGAGCTGTTACAGCTAACGATAGTACAGAAGATTTATCCTTCCGATGCCAACTTTTTGTTAGTTGAGGTGGACAATGCAAACAGTGTTTACAATCTATTGGTTGATAAAAAAGTGATTGTACGTAATCGTAACACAGTTATTAAGAATTGTATAAGAATAACTGTGGGTACAAAACAAGAAAATGAAACATTATTGACAGAACTGAAAAATATATCGCAATGAAGAAAGTGTTATTTATAGACCGCGACGGAACGTTGATTATAGAACCTCCCGTAACGTATCAGATAGATAGTTTAGAAAAGCTGGAGTTTTATCCACATGCTTTTCAATATATGGCTCGAATTGCCAATGAGTTGGACTATGAACTTGTGTTGGTGAGCAATCAAGATGGATTGGGTACAGACTCTTTCCCCATGGATACTTTCCTGCCTGCTCATCAAAAGTTTGTTCAAGCATTTGCCAACGAGGGGGTAGTATTTAAAGAAGAGTTGATAGACCCATCTTTTCCCGAAGACAACTCACCTGGTCGTAAACCAGGCACTGCTATGCTCACACATTATATAAAGGGAGATTACGACCTTGAGAACTCTTTTGTGATTGGAGACAGGGCTACCGATGTAGAGTTGGCAAAAAACTTGGGTTGCAAGGCAATCTATTTAAACAAAGAGGAGCATCCTGATGCTACTTTGTCCACTGCGGAGTGGTCTGAAATATATTCTTTTCTGAAGAAAGAACCTCGCAAAGCAACCATTACACGCAAAACAGGCGAAACGGATATTGCCATCACTGTCAATTTAGATGGAACAGGCAAAGGTGAAATTAATACCGGATTGCACTTTTTCGACCACATGTTGGATCAAATTGCTCGTCATGGAAAAATTGATTTGAAGGTTGAGGTGGATGGGGATTTAGAGGTTGATGCTCACCACACTGTTGAAGATACTGCAATAGTGTTGGGCGAAGCCATTTTGCAAGCTATTGGTAGCAAGAAAGGAATTGAACGTTATGGCTTTCTTCTTCCCATGGACGATTGTTTGGCACAGGTTGCCATTGATTTTGGTGGTCGTCCTTGGTTGATGTGGGATGTTGAGTTTAAGTATGAAAAGATTGGCGATGTACCTTCTGAAATGTTTTCACATTTCTTCAAATCGTTTAGCGATGCGGCAAAATGCAATTTGAATATCAAAGCCGAAGGAGAGAATCAGCATCATAAGATAGAAGCCATATTCAAAGCCTTTGCAAAAGCTATAAAGAATGCGGTGAGGATTGGTGATGATTTTCAGATTCCGAGTACAAAAGGCATGCTTTAGCCTTCACTTCCAAGTTCCTAATCCCTAAATATAAAAAACAATGAGAATAATCCCAGCCATAGATATAATAGACGGTAAGTGTGTTCGTTTGACCAAAGGTGATTACAACACAGAAAAAGTGTATAGCTCCAATCCTGTAGAAGTAGCCAAAAATTATGAAGCCAATGGCATCAAGTACTTGCATTTAGTAGATTTAGATGGTGCAAAGTCGAGCAATATTGTCAATCATAAGATATTGAATGACATTGCCACTCAAACATCTCTGAAGATTGACTTTGGAGGAGGTATAAAAACTGATGAAGATGCACGTATAGCATTCGAGAATGGTGCAGATCAAATAACAGGGGGTAGCATAGCAGTGCAAAACCCCGAACTGTTTCAATCGTGGATAGAGCGATATGGATCGGATAAGATAATTTTGGGAGCCGATAGTTTGCGTCGCAAAATTGCTACACATGGTTGGTTGCAACAATCTGAACTGGATGTGATTGATTTCATCAATGAATATCAAGAGCGAGGCATATCTTATGTTATCTGTACCGATATTTCGAAAGATGGCATGCTAGAAGGACCATCTTTCAATTTGTACAATGAAATATTGTACAACAATAAAATTAAGCTCATTGCTAGTGGCGGTGTGTCGGAGATGAAAGATGTGTACGAGCTAGCCGAGATAGGTTGCGAGGGTGCAATTATTGGTAAGGCTATTTATGAGAATAGGATTACGATGAAGCAGATTGGTAAGTTTATATCTAGGTCTTTGTAATAAAAGGGCAAATACTGCGTTACTCTCGTTTTTGAAACAGTCATTTACTAAAGTAAACTCCTTGATTTCAAAAACCTCGAAAGCCTTGTCTTTGACCTTTTATCCTCAAAGACTAATATAGTAGCTTTCTATTAATGTAAATATTAAAATAACAACTAAAACTACCGCACAATGACAAAAAAGAAAATAGTAGCTTGTCTCGATATTAAAGATGGCAGTGTAGTAAAAGGAATAAACTTTGTTGATATCAATGAAGTGGGCAATCCTGTGGAGTTTGCCAAACGATACGAACAAGAAGGTGCTGATGAGTTGGTGCTACTAGATATTACAGCAACCAACGAAAACCGTGATACTGTATTGGAATTAGTAGCGGAAGTATCGAAAGAAATCAGCATTCCTTTTACGGTTGGTGGAGGCATTCACTCAGTGGCTGGGGCTCAAGCTGTGATAGATGCAGGCGCAAACAAAGTGAGCATTGGCTCTGCAGCAATCAGAAATCCCGAGTTAATTACGCAGATTTCCAACAAGTTGGGCAAAGATAGGGTAGTGCTTGCCATCGATTGCAAGCTGGACAACAACGAATGGCTAGTATATACCCAAGGTGGAAAAAAAGCCACACAATTGCGCGCCTTAGAATGGGCAGTGCAAGGAGAAAAGTTGGGAGCTGGGACTGTTTTACTCACATCCATGAACAACGATGGAGCAAAGAGTGGCTTTGCCATCGATATTACCAAAGCAATTGCTGATGCGGTGACTATTCCTGTTGTTGCATCGGGGGGAGCAGGAACGCAAGAGCATTTCTTAGCGCTCTTTCAACAAACAAGTGCAGAAGGAGGCTTGGCAGCAAGCGTTTTTCACTACAAGGAGATAAATATTGGTGAGCTGAAAGCTTATCTGCGCAACAACG